>WRDH01000002.1 GCA_009783555.1 Oscillospiraceae bacterium | reverse complement strand
GGCATGGATTTGTTGTTTTATTACCGAGCTAATTTCATCGGGTTTCAGTGTCACGCGCGGCACCCCTCTTTCATATGGATGGTCATATCGCGAAGACGCTTTTTAACCGTCCAGTCTATATAGCAGCCGTCCACAAATATATACGGACCACCGATTAAGGATGGATCAACCTTCAATTCCAGCTCAACTGTTTTATCAAGCTTTGTTGAAAGCATCTCCCTAAGCGATTCGGCTTGTTTCTTGTCATACGGAGCAGCGGACAAAACCTTAGCCGTTACTATTTTATTATGGCGCTTAAATAAATCAACAAGAGCGTTAAGCGCGGGTATCAGGTACGCTTCACGGTTTTTATCAGCCACCAGATATAGAAAACCGAGCAAATCTTCATTAATTTTTCCTGCAAAAGCTTCAGTAAATATCTTTTGCTTCTCTGAGGCGGCGATTTGCGGATGAACCAGTACACGTTGGAATTCTTCATCGGAAAGAGCTTCAAGCAAGAAGTTTGTCTGCATGAGAAAATCATCGACGGCATCTTGCTGTATGGCTATATCAAAAAGTGCTGAAGCATAGATAACACTTAATCTCTCCATGTCATTCCTTCCAAATCGTTCATTGTTTCATTAAAGAGCCTGTCATGCGTTTCTTTATTAATGGCAAGTGATACGAATTTCTCCGCCATAACTGCCGAAACATCGATTATGGCGGTTCTCATATCGTTTTCCGCGCGTTCCCATTCCATTTCAACATTGGCAGCGGCGCGCTCTCTGATGGTGTCAGCTTCTTTTTTTGCATCGGCAATAAGCCGACGGCTTGAGTCGGCGGCAACCTTGCGGGCTTCGCCTAGTATATCTTCGCGTTCTCGCTCGACATCTTCCATTATCTGTTCATACTTGCGCCTAAGCTCAGTAGCTTTTTCAAGCTCTTCTTCAGCCTGAATGAGCTGTCCTTGAATCTTGGTTGTCCGTTTGTTCAAGATGTCACGGACAGGCTTATACAGCAGATATGCAAGGAAAGCCGCAAGCACTGCAACATTTATTATGTTTGCAATGATTTGAACGAGCGTTTGCTGATCGATGTCAAAGACGCGATCCGGCGGAAATACTATTTCCAACGCGGATGGAAGCAGAAATCCTAAATCCAAATAAATCACCCTCTTTATGTTAGGAGATTAGTGCGGGAGAACTAGAGCCGCAACCTGCAGAAACAGAGTTTTTAACCGAGATATTGACCTAGTGCATTCGCCATTGTGACAAAGCGATCAAGTAAGGGATTGACGAATAGGAGCAGCATTGAAACGACAAGTCCGTAAATACCGTTCGTTTCAGCCATTGCAAGACCTATAATCATTGATGTGCTTATACTGCCTCTGGCTTCCGGTTGGCGTGCGATTGATTCAATTGCTTTTGCCGCAATTTGTGCTTGACCGAGTGTAGTGATGACTCCGGCGAAGACCGCCAGTGCAGCCGCATATTGAGCGGCAACTATTACCATTGCTAAAGCTTCCATTGTTATTCCTCCGATTCATATTTTAATGATTTTATAATTAATGATTAATGTGAGTTGGTCGTAATTACCTTTCTTCATTTATCATTTAATTAACAGGGTTAGTTTTAATCAGCGACTGCGGCTGCTCCTGATATAAAGGTCATACTTAGTGTTACAAAGATGTAGGTTTGCAATACACCGCTGAAAAGGTCAAAATACGCGTGTAGTGCCGATGGTATGACGAATGTAACAAACGGCGGAAAGAGAGCATATATAAGGGACATCATTATAAGTCCTGCGAGCATATTGCCGAAGAGACGGAAGCTTAGAGAGATAGGTCTTGCAACTTCACCTATAAGATTAATCGGGAGAAATAGCGGTATTGGGCACCACCATGGAAGCGGAGCAAATAAATCCTTTATATAACCGGCTTTACGGTACTTAACGCCCATAGCCTGTATTAATATAAATGTAACAAGAGCCAGTCCGAACGTCATCGACCAGTCTGCGGTGGGTGTGCGCATCATTGGTAAAAGACCGCTCAGATTTGATAATAAAATGAATAAAAACAAAGTGAAGAACCAGCTGCCGAGAAACATAAGTTTGTCGCCTATTGTTGTTCTTAAATAACTCTCGAACACCTCAACAATTGCCTCTACGGCATTTTGAAAGCCTTTTGGGACTTCCTTAAACTTGCGCGATTTAATGCGCACAATTATACCAAAGATAATCAAAACTCCCATAATTATCCATGTAGAAACTGTTGTGTCGGTAATCCATATATCGATTCCGAATAGTCTGAGTACTGCGTAATTCTTAATTTCAAGATCAATCACGAAAACCGCTTCCTTTTGTTGAGATTTCAATAAGAATTAACCAATTTGAATACCGAGGGAAATTATATATTATGTATAAATTGTTGTCAATAGTTTACATTCTATTTAGAGTTATTTAGATTCAGCTTCTGTTGAACTATCCGAAGCGTTATCACCGTCCGGTACGGAGTTTTCGTTGAAATTGTCAACATCCTCGCCATTTTCACTATCTTTTTTTTCTTCATCATCGTCAACATATTTAACAAAATGTTCACCATCTTTTTCCAGCTTCAGGAAGCCTATAAGCTTTAGCGATAGTTTAAGTGTGAAAACACCAAAGAGTGCTCCCCATAAACTGATAAACGGCGCGGTCAGGAGTGACTCGGGCGCACCCGGAAATATCGAAGCCCATATATTAATGTATAATCTGTCCGGATTATACAACGGCGGCGGAGATGTAAAGCTGTGGATTACACCTATTATAGCAAGCACAGCACCGGTAATAAGAAACCGCAGCATACTGTGTAATGTTACGATGTTTTTACCGTGTACTTGATCTTCCATAGACAATACCTTCCGCACTGTACGTTCAATCATTCCATATAATAGAATGTTAAGTCCCGAGGTTGCTAAAACGCCAAGCGCAAAAGGGAACACGGCAAGCGAACGATAAACAATGGCTCCAATAATGATTATCACAAGTGCCGTGATCAAAATCATTCTTTTGATCCACATCGACGGTAGAAAAGGTTCAAGTTTATTATTATCTTCCATTCTCACATTCAACCATTCTTTACTCAGTAATTTACTATAAAAATCCCCATCATCCGGGTCTATTAGCTTATAGACATCTATATTTTATACCTGTTAAACTCTCCATTTACTTAATTTTCCTGGCAAAGTCAAATATTGATTTAAATGCCGCCCCCACGCCTAAAAATGTGAATACCATTAACAACCACGGGGATGTATCAAGTAATCTGTCAAGCCACCATCCTAATAGCAGTCCAACTGCAAGACATGCGATTATAGTGACACTGATTTGCAAAAAAAACGATAAGGCACGGGCAAACTCATTTTGCTGCGGCTTATCATCTTTTGGCATAGTAATATCCTCCGGCATTAAAAAGTAAACTGGTACTAAAGTCACATCCATGTTACCAAAATCAACAGTATATGGCAAGAAATATATAAAGAAGTTTAGGTAGCAGCTCAGAGGGTATCCATAAAACTTTTAATGCTTCCAGCCAACGCACTGGCACGTTAGTGGAAAATTGTAATATCGGCAAAATTTGTGTGCTGACTGAAACCATGAAAAGTTTTACGGATACCCTCTGAGCTGCTACTTTGTTATATATCTTTGTGCTGAGTTCAACATTAGTCGCTTTGTGCCTTCGCTGTCGAATGCTATTTCCAAAAGCGCGTCGCCGCCGGCGGGGGTTATGTTCAAGACAATGCCGCGTCCGAATGCTTTGTGTTCGATGGTATCACCTTTATTTATTGCCAATGTTGGTTGAGGTGCTTTCGGTTTGGGTGCAGGTGCAGTTACAAAAGAGAAACCGGGAGCAGAATCTGACGCAGAAGGGGTGTCGGGGGTGGGGGAGCGGTGCTGGTAAGGCTTTTGCCATTGTGATGTTTCTTTTTGTTTGAAGCTTGGTGTGTAGTCGGAAAGTTCGCTTGTGGAACAATTAATGTCTATGTGCTCGTTATTGATTTCACGTACAAAGCGTGACGGCTCTGATGAAGAGGTTCTGCCAAACAGCATGCGCCGTCTTGCGCTTGTGAAATAAAGCTTGCGCATTGCTCGTGTCATTGCGACGTAACAAAGACGCCGCTCTTCTTCCATTTCATCAGGTTCACCGATTGCACGCATTCCGGGGAATACACCTTCTTCAGCTCCTGCTATAAATACGGTGTCGAACTCAAGGCCTTTTGCACTATGCATTGTCATCATCAAAACTCTGTCGGTGCTTTGGTCATCACGGTCAAGGTCGGTGTATAACGCGGTTTCGCTTAGAAAATCAAATAGAGAACCGTCACTCTCGTTCATAAAAGCAATAATATTCGTTTTCAGCTCCTTTACATTTTCTATGCGGGAAATGTTTTCATCAAGATTTTTGTCTTCCAGCATACGTATATATCCTGTGCGGAATATCAGTTCGTCATAGAGCTGATCAAGAGGTATGGTATTTGAAAGCTCGCGGAGTTTATCAATCATATCTGCAAACTTATGCAGCTTTGCTGCGGCACTTTTCATATTCTCGTAGTTTTGGCATTCACGGATGGCGGCGAAAACGGAAATTCCAAGTTCGCTTGCTATATATACAAGCCTGTCGACTGTGGTGTCTCCGATGCCGCGCGCCGGATTATTAATAATTCGGAGTAAACGGACATCATCATTGGGATTAAATATAACGCATAAATAAGCAAGCATATCCTTTATTTCCGCCCGATCATAAAACCCTGTGCCGCCGAAAATACGATATGGTATCCCATTGCGTTTAAATGCGGTTTCAAACTGGTTTGATTGCGCATTCATACGATAAAGGATAACATGTTCTTGCCATTTTCTACCCCCTGTTACACTCTCCAGCAATTTATCGGCGACAAACTTTGCTTCCTCACGTTCGTCGGAAACTATATACAATGCCGGCTTCTCACCTGTGGTATTTTCTGTCCAAAGATTTTTTCCTTTTCGTCCGCGATTATTTTTTATAACATCGTTTGCAGCATTAAGAATCATACCTGTCGAGCGGTAATTCTGCTCAAGTCTTATAATCTTCGCATTTTTGAACTGCTTTTCAAAGTTTAGAATATTTTCTATTGTTGCACCGCGGAACTTATATATACTTTGATCATCATCACCAACAACACAAATATTCCCATGCAAGCCTGCAAGACCGGCAGTAAGCAAATACTGAAGATTGTTAGTATCTTGATATTCGTCAACAAGAACATACTTGAATCTTCTTTGATATCTTTCCAAAACATCCGGGTTTTCCTTAAAGAGCCGGACAGTTAAAAGGATCAGGTCATCAAAATCGAGAGAATTAGCGGCTCGCAAACGTTTTTCATACTCAACATAAATCTGACCGATAATCTTTCTTCTCGGATCTCCGCTTTTTAATGCGGAAGAAAGAAATTCACCGGCAAATATCATAGAATCCTTTGCACGGCTGATGTAACTCTGCACCGTCCTGTGAGGAAAGTTGCGCTCCTCTATTTCCAAGTCTTTCATAATACGCTTTATTAATGAAGATGTATCGGCAGTATCATATATAGTAAATGAGGAATCGTATCCGAGGTGTTCAATATCACGTCTCAAAATTCTTACGCACGCAGAGTGAAATGTGCATGCCCACACATTATCAGATCCCGGAACATTCATTCTCCCGAGACGTTCTTTCATTTCACCCGCAGCTTTGTTCGTAAATGTTATGGCAATGATTTCGTGCCCTGAAACATCTCTATTCAATAAGAGATTCGCAATACGGTTCATGAGTACTGTTGTCTTACCGCTTCCTGCACCCGCAAGCAGCAATAATGGCCCGTCGACAGTTAATACGGCTTCTTTTTGCACCTCATTTAAGTGAGAAAATTCATCCGATGATGCTTGTTCAACGTTATTACTCATGTTTGTATTTTTCCTTATTATAGTATGTAGCAACTACCTCTATGTTATCACGAAAAGAAAAAAAAGACAAACGAGAGCATTTGGCTCTCGTTTGTCTGAAAACAGAATATGAGGATAAAAAATGAAAAAAGATACATTAGCGACCTGCATCTTGAATAGTAGCAATTATATGTTAAGTAATCTACATCTATATATTTCAAATATATTAAGTTGTAAAAAATTATGTTAAGTCAATCAAAAGCAACTCCGTACCACGGTGCAAAATCATTATCTGCAGATATTTTTTGAACTCTCCCGCATAGATTCAACATACCGAAGCGCCGCCCGCTTCCGGATTTTACAGGAGTTCGGACTAAGTACTCATCAGCCGGGAATATATGTGCTATCGAAGATAAGAATTTATTAATATCAGCGTCATCAAGATTACCATTGGGAATACTCTTACCTGTATCGGGCATTAGCAGTTCCTTAATCCAAATGTTACCACCGGATTGCCGCTCAATAACCGCGCAGGAATTACCGATACGATATAAACCGCCGCCAAACTCTTTGCATAAATCAAGCTGATATTGAAAAAGATGTTCATCTAGCCTCATGTGCACAACTTCGCTTAGAAGCTTTTCCCGAAATGCTATGTATTCATCAATAGATATTTCGACAGGTATTAAAGACAGATTGCCGGCAGTCAAGTTGGAAAATAATCGCTCATTAACATAGAACCAGTCTCGCAGCTTTGTACGGTTTATATAATACTCAAACAACCTGTCTTCCGACGGGCAAAGAACAACAGCATCATAACCTGATTTACCGGCAAGAGTGATAAGATTGTTTACTATAATTGTTCCTAAACCGATACTTCTGTACTCCGGAAGCGTGCCGACCGAATAAATCATGGCACATTTAATGAATTTTTCATTCTCTGCCGCATTTGATACAGTTTTGATATCACCCGAAGGAATAAGATATCCCATGGCGGCAAGCGAACTGTTTTGCTCTACAACAAGGCATAGCTCCGGTTTAAAGAAGAGACGGAAAAAAGCATCGATCCCGATATCTCCGAATACAAAACTCCACAGATTTTTTAACAAGGGAACTTCATCTGTTCGGGGATTACGTGTTAATATCTCACTCATAGGTTTTCTCGCAAACTTCTTTAATCATTTTTTCGATTTTCTTGAGGTCAACAAATGTATCAGGCTTTTTATGAGGGTCACGGAGTAACGCTGCAGGGTGATACAATGCCATAAACTTCATTTCGTCTCTGTCATACCATTTCCCGTGATCCCGGGTGATTTTCAGCTCGCTGTCAATTATCTGTGTTGCGGCTATCCTCCCGAGACATATAATAATTTTGGGCTTCAACAGCGAAATCTGCGCGTTAAGCCAGTCAACACAAAGCTCACGTTCCGTGTTGTGCGGGTCACGATTGCCGGGGGGGCGGCATTTGACGATATTTGCGATGAAAATATTATTACTGCGGGAAAGTCCGATAATTTTCAACATATCATCAAGCAATTTGCCGGCACGCCCGACAAAAGGCTCACCCTTAAGGTCTTCTTTCTCACCCGGACCTTCACCGATAAATAGTACCTCGGCATCACGGTTTCCAACCCCGAAAACAACATTAGTGCGGGTTTTATAAAGCTCGCATTTGGTGCAATTATCACACGCTTCTTTAAGATTGTCCCATGACAGCATTTGCATACCACCCTTTCACAGCTACTATACAATATAAGGATGCAACATTCAATATATACAAGTATCACAAAAATACAGCACGAAAAATAACATCTTTTATGCGATTTTATGCACTAAATTTAGGTTTTCCATTGACAGTTATTCGCTACTGGTATAATATCTTTAATCAAAGGAGTTGTTCATCGCATTTAACATAAATAAGGGAGGTACAAATGAGAACTTGGGAAGATTTTACCACGATTGAAGACGTGGGAGCCGCAACCAAGCAAGTGCTGGACTCGTTGGAATCAAGGTGCAGCGGATGTGAGTTTGAGTTGTGGGAAGACAGATGGAAGGCGCAACAACCGCAGTGCAAATTCGGATTGGAAGGCGTATGCTGCAGTTTGTGCGGCATGGGCCCTTGCCGTATTACGCCAAAAGCACCGCGCGGCATTTGCGGAGCGGAAGCTGCCGGTATAGTCGGAAGAAACGTAATGAGAATGGTCGCCAGCGGTACAGCATCGCACTCCGATCACGGTCGCCATATCTGTCATGTTATGCATTCTGCAAGCCCGGACGGACCTTACAGGATCACAGACGAGAAGAAGTTGCTCGCCCTTGCCGCCGAGTGGGAGGTAGAAACTGAAGGTTGTGACATTTATGACATAGCGCATGAAGTTGCGCTTGTTGGTCTTGACGACTATGGCAAGCCCTTTGGCACGGCCCGCTATTTAACGCGCGCCACTAAAGAGCGTCAGGAGTTGTGGGACAGAGAAGGCATTGCGCCGCGTGCAATAGATCGCGAAATTGCTACATGTATGCATATGACACACATGGGTAACTCCACCAAACCCGAAGCACTCCTCAGGCAAGCTATGCGCACCGGCATGGCTGATGGTTGGGTCGGCTCGATGATGGCTACGGACTTCACGGACATCCTGTTCGGAACTCCGATTGAACGCATAACGGAAGGCAACCTCGGGTGTATAGAAATAGATAAGGTCAATATCGTTGTACATGGCCATGACCCTGCGATGTCTGAAATGATAGCCGTTGCCGCCGACCAGAAGGACATTCTTGAGTATGCACGCAGCAAAGGCGCGGCGGGTATTAATATAACAGGCATATGCTGCACGGCAAACGAAGTCACGATGCGACACGGCATCCGTATCTCCGCAAGCTTTCTCCAACAGGAGCATGTCATATTAACCGGTGCTGTCGAGGCAATGGTTGTTGATGTGCAATGTGTATTTCCATCCATCACCCCGATTAGTAAATGTTTCCATACAAAGTTTATAACAACATCGGAGATTTGTCAGATACCCGGAGCTATTCACGTTCAAATCGATGACGAAAAAGCACTTGATCAGGCGCGTGAAATCGTCAGGATGGCTTGCGATGCATTTGCCGAGCGTGACCCGAACAAGGTTTTTATTCCGGCGATTAAGCATCATGGTACAGTAGGTTTCTCCCTTGAAACTATTCTAAAGAAGCTTGACGGTGTAACAAACAGCTTCGTTGATGAACGTCAAACGTATAAGCCGCTTATTGACTGTATCAAGTCCGGTGTTCTTCGCGGCGCAGTCGCCATGGCGGGCTGCAACAACCCGAAGATTCCCACAGCCTACGGGCATGTGGAAATTATGAAAGAATGTATCAAAAACGATATTATCGTAATCGCGTCCGGCTGCGCGGCGCAGTCTGCTCTCAAAGCCGGCCTACTCAGCAAAGAGGCGAAAGAACTTGCCGGTGCAGGACTCAGGCGTGTCTGTGACCTTGCAGATATTCCGCCGATTCTCCATATGGGTGCGTGTGTTGATATCAGCCGAATGATGCTTCTTGCAAATCGCATCGCAATGGATTGGGGTATTGATGTTCCGCAAGTTCCGGTCGTTGCTTGTGCCGCTGAGTGGATGAGCGAAAAAGCTGTCGCAATTGGACATTATGTCATATCAACAGGCATCGATACATTTCTTGGTGTCTCACCACCTGTCAGCGGATCTCCCGAAATGTATAAGTTGCTGACCGAGGATGTTAAGAATATTTGCGGTGCAACCTTTACTATAGAGACAGATCCCGACAAGCTCGTAAAAGCGATAGTCAACCGCGTTGAAGAAAAACGTGTTGAGCTTGGTCTTTAAGAGTTGGATTTTTTAACATTACAACGAGGTGTTCATGAAAATTGCTGTAACCGGAAAAGGCGGGGTTGGGAAAACCACTCTGGCGGCTGTCCTTGCAAGACTATATGCTGAGGAAGGCAAGCACGTATTGACGGCTGATGTCGATCCTGACGCAAATCTCGGATTGGCTCTGGGTTTTTCCGAAGAGGAACTATTGGCGCTTACACCATTATCCGAAATGAGCGATTTGATAGAGGAACGTACCGGGACGGGCGAGGCAAATTTCGGCAAGCTGTTTAAGCTCAATCCTAAGGTAGACGACATCCCCGACAGGTTCTCGCTTGAGAAAAACAGCGTTAAGCTCCTCATTATGGGAACCGTTGAGACCGGCGGCAGCGGCTGTGTATGCCCTGAGCACGTCCTTTTGAAAAGGGTTGTTTCCAATCTTATCGTAGGTCGTGATGAAGTTGTCATCCTCGATATGGAGGCAGGACTTGAGCATCTGGGACGGGGTACTGCGGATTTTGTGGATATGTTTATCGTTGTTATCGAACCGGGCGCAAGAAGTGTCCAAACCTATAAAAAAGTCAAGCAACTGGCTGCCGATCTCGGCGTTAAGAAAGTCAGCGTCGTTGCGAATAAAGTTCGCAGTGAGGATGATAAGAAATTCTTAATAGAACGTATCCCGGAGAATGAACTAATTGGTTTCATCAGTTACAGCGAGGATTTGACCGATGCAGACAGGAAGGGATGTTCTCCTTATGATACCGGCGGTGTTGCAATAGATGAGATTCGTGAGATTAAAAATAAAATCGATTTTGATACAGAAAGGAATGGTTAATTAGATGAGTTTGTTTGACAGAGTATTCAGCGGTGCGGATGTTATGCTGTCCGTTGCCGAAGATCAACTCGCAACAGCGGTAAATGACTTGGGCGGAGATGCGCATGTGACGTTTCCGAATACAGCGTACTTCCTCTCCTGCATTTATGCCTTTTTGGCAAAAGAAGTAAGAACACTTGATGACCTGAATGAAGCTCTTAAGGCAATTAAGGAGCTTCTGGGACGTGAGCAGAAGCTTGGCGACGCATTTAGTAACGGTATTGCGACCGCACTTTTAGCTGAGGTTATCGAAGGGGTTAAATATGCATATAATCCTGCTCCGTACGAAGGTACACCTTGCCATGGGCACATGACCGATGCCGAAGTACGTGCTCTCGGAGTACCACTCGTCACCGGCGATATCTGCGGTGTTGTTGTCCTGGCAAACCCGGCACCGACAGTCGCCGAAGCTGTGGATCTTATAAAGGATTATCAGCGCAGGGGCGTTTATGTTTTCCTGCTTGGAGGCATTATAGGCCAGGCTGTTGAAGCCGGTATTCAGATGGGAGTTGACCTTCGTGTGGTACCTGTCAGCAACGATGGCTGGGGTGTTGCACACATTATTTCCGTTGTCGCCCGGGCAGCCATGATTTTTGGTGCTGTCAAAGCGGGAGATTTCGAAGCAGTCGTAGACTATGCTTTCCACCGCGTTCCCGCATTTGTTAATGCCTTTGGTCCTCTTGAGGATATTGTTGTTGCTATCGGCGCAGGCGCGATTGCACTTGGATTCCCGGTTATCACCAACGAGACTAAGAACGTCTGGAGCGTGCCTAAGAGTCTAATTGTTCAGACCGACCTTGCAAAGATGGTTGATACATCGCTCGAAGCCCGTAATATTAAAGTTAAGATTACAAACATCGACATCCCGGTATCTGTTTCATCAGCATTCGAGGGTGAGATTATTCGCAAAGCTCAAGTGCATGCAGATATCTACGGTGCTCGCGTTAACGCTTTCGAGCTTGTACGCACAAAGGATTTGCATGAGATTGAAGACCATGCTATCACTGTTGACGGACCGGATCTGGATGCTGTTGAAGTAGGTGCCTTTATGCCGATCGGTATTATTGTCGATATTGCAGGAAAGAATATGCAAGAAGACTTTGAACCTGTGTTCGAGCGTAAAATCCACCAGTTCCTCAACATGGTTGAGGGCATAATGCATACGGGGCAAAGAGATATGATCCGCATCCGTATCAGCAAGGATGCATATGCAGCGGGATTTCGCATAAAGCATATCGGTGAAGTGCTGTATGCAAAGCTAAAGAGCGATTTTGAAGCAATCATCGACAAGTTACAAGTAAGCATAATAACAGATCCTGCCAAGCTTGAAGCCCTTCGTGCGGATGCAAACAAGTTTTATGATAAGAGGGACGAGCGTCTTGCAAGCCTTACAGATGAAAGCGTCGACACATTCTACAACTGTATTTTGTGCCAGAGCTTCTCGCCGTCGCATGTATGCGTCGTCACTCCCGAGCGTCTTGGTCTTTGCGGTGCGGTATCATGGTTTGACGGAAAAGCGACATATGAGCTTGACCCGAACGGTCCGTGTCAGCCTGTAACCAAGAACAAACTCCTTGACGAGCGTGTCGGATCTTGGGAAGATGTTAACGAAGCTGTCAAGAAGCATTCACACGGCGCTCTTGATAAAGTCACACTGTATTCTATACTTGTAGATCCGATGACAAGCTGCGGCTGCTTTGAATGTATCTGCGGCATTGAACCTACTTCCAACGGTGTAGTGATTGTAAATCGCGAGCATTCGGGATTTACTCCGATCGGCATGACGTTCTCGGAGATGGCCTCGGAGACCGGCGGTGGTGTACAGACTCCCGGTTTCATGGGTCATGGCAAGCACTTTATCGCTTCAAAGAAATTTTTGAAGGCAGAGGGTGGCATTAAGAGGATTGTTTGGATGCCAAAAGCTCTAAAAGAGATGGTGCATGACAGGCTTAATGCAACAGCAAAAACCCTGTATGATATTGACGATTTCTGCTCAATGATAGCAGATGAAACAATTGCGGAAGAAGACCCGAGTGCCATGATGACATTCCTATCAGACAAGAAGCACCCGGTTCTGGAAATGGATCCGCTGGAATACTAGAGATAATTTGTAATTTGGGACAGGGGGACGGTTCATCCGTCCTCCTGCTAACTTTATGTGGTTCAAAATTATCAGTAAAGAATGAAAAAATTGTTGACAAGTGTATTATCTTCTGATAGTATTCACAAGCGTTCCAAAGACAGCAGGTAGAGATTAACTCTTGATAAATCCTGCCGAGGGCGGCCTTATATGAGCATTATATTAGTAGTACTACATGCTATGGCTGTTGTTCTTGTCTTTGTAGGCAAGGGCATTTTTTTGAACGTAATATTATACTGTAATGGAGGTGAAACAGAAAAATGCCAAGTGAAAGAATACTCGAGGAAAAGAAGCAAATAGTTATAGACATGACCGATAAGCTAAAATGTGCATCAGGTGTATTTGTTGACTACAAAGGGATAAAAGTTAACGAAGATACAGAAATGCGTGTGAAAATGCGTGATGCAAGTGTTGAATATTCGGTAATAAAAAACAGACTCATGAAGCTTGCAATCAAAAATGTCGGTTTTGATGATCTGGAAACAATTCTTGTAGGGACTACATCTCTTGCAATCAGTAATGATGATCCGATAGCTCCGGCAAGAATCGTTAAGGAATTTGCAGATAAACTGCCGAATTATTTTGAAATTAAAGCCGGCTTTATGGATGGAAAAATCCTGTCGGTGGATGAAGTCAATGCAATTGCAAGTATTCCGGCACTGCCAATACTTCAAGCACAGTTTTTGGGCACATTGCTCGCTCCGATTACAAGTCTTGCTGTTGTGCTAAAAGCAGCAGCGGAAAAGGGCGGAGCTCCTGCTGATGTTGAAGTAACAGCAGAAAAAGAAGCTGATGACAAAGCAGAAGCAAAAGCAGCGACAGAAGAAAAACCAACTGAAACAACAGAAGCCCCGGAAGAAAAAGCAACTGAAACAGCAGAAGCCCCGGCAGAGAAAGCAAAAAAAGAAGAGGCCGCAACAGAAGAAGCCCCTGCAGATAAATAAAAATAATTGGAGGTATTAAGAAATGGCTAGTGATAAAATTAAAGCCTTAATTGAAGAAATTAAAGCTCTGACAGTAATAGAACTTTCAGAAATGGTAAAAGAACTCGAAGAAGTATTCGGTGTATCTGCAGCTGCAATGGCAGCACCCGCTGCAGGAGCGGCAGGTCCGGCAGCCGCGGCCGAAGAGCAAACGGAGTTTGATGTTGTAATGACAAGCTTCGGTGCGGAAAAAGTCAAGGTTATCAAAGAAGTCCGCACAATCACGGGACTTGGTCTTGCAGAAGCAAAAGCACTCGTTGAAGCTGTACCGGCAAAAATCAAAGAAGGTGTCAGCAAAGACGAAGCAAACGAGCTTAAAGAAAAACTCGCCGCAGCAGGCGCGGAAATAGAAATTAAGTAAGTTGATTTATAGTAATGAAGAAGCTGTTGAAAATTACAACAGCTTCTTTGTATTACTGAACTACTGCACAATCATGCGACCTTCAACTGGAGGTCATAACATTACTTGAATTTTCAGAAATTTACTATTGCAGTTCGTGCGAACCTGTGATATTATTTATTTTGCCTTAAAAAGAGAGCCACAGAACTCATCGTTTCGTTCAAAATTCTAAGATAACGGAGGAATACAAGGGATGGTTTCAAAAGAGAAAGCGCAGACCGGAAGTCCTGATGAAAAGGGTTTTGCAAAGATAGAGATGCTTCTGGAAGCAACGGGCGGATTAAGTCTCTCGCAAGTGAGTGCGGTGACAGGTCTTGAAGGCTCAACGATTCAAAATTGGGTTAAAAGGGGATGGGTAGAGCATCCTGTCGGAAAAAAATACGAAGAAGTCCATATAGCACGTATACTTATCATAAATGCGCTGAAGGAATGTATAAAGCTGGAGAATATTGCACGTCTCATGGAGTATGTCAACGGTAAACCCCAAAACGGTAGTGAAACTATTATAAAGGAAAGCCTTATATATGATTACTTATGTCAGGCTCTTAAGCAAAGCAGTCAAACGGACGATCACTCAAAAAGCGGTGTAGAGACAGTAATAAATAACGTAATTAAGGATTACAGTGACCCGAATCCCGATTCAAGAGTAAGGATAAGAAAAGCTCTTACAGTAATGATGTTTGCTTGTGTATGCACAGATGTCAAACGCAGAGTTGAAGCAATGATGGGTGCTGTGCTATCCGAAATGGACGAACCGAAACCGACGCCGCCTCCGGTGCTGCCAAAGCTTGAAATTACACTTGTTCCCGAGGTTGTCCCTGTCGAAGAGCCTGAGCCGGACGAAGTTCTTGAAGACATCGTTGAAACCAGAAAAACCGTTAGTCAGGCACTCAGAGAGTGGGATATAAGCAGTGTAGAGAGAATAATAATAGACCATGATGAAGATGCGCGTAATAACACCTCTGTTGAAGAAGAAAAGAAACAACCGGCTAAGCCTTGGTATGTAAGGAAGAATCCAAAGTAAGGAAAGTAAGACGCAAAGGAAAGGCAAGATACGAAAGGAGTCGCTTGATATATGGGATGGTTTTCTGTCTGGTGGAATAACCTCGGACTAATAGGTCAGATAATGGCCTGTGCTGCAATTCCTATGACTATTGTTATGTTTTTGCAGTTGATACTTATGATTATTGGTGTAGGATTCGGCAGCGAAGCCGATAGTGACATAGATGACGGAGGTATTGATACGACCGCTGAAACAACACCGCCTGATTCTAAAGGTTACGGTACAGCAAGTACGTTTAAAATATTCACAATACGCGGAATAGTTGCATTTTTCGCACTCGGCGGCTGGGCCGGGCTGGCTTCTCTTGCAGCAGGACTGCATCCTTTCTGGGCAATACAAATCTCATTGTTTGTGGGTGTCTGTGCATTAATGCTTGCCGCAATCGTTATACGTCTTGCGCTTAGAATGCAAACAAGCGGAAATCTAAATATAAATAATGCTGTAGCACTCATAGGGGATGTATATATAAGAGTTCCTGCGGGACGTACGGATAAGGGCAAAGTTACAATGCTGCTGCAAGAACGTTTTGTTGAGCTCGATGCCGTAACGGATTCTGATACAGATATTTTACCTGAAACAAAAGTTAAAGTTCTATCAATCTCGGACGGAGATACTTTGGTCGTAACACCCGTTAAATCAGATTCGCAGAGTTAGAGTGCAAATAAAAACGAAAACATACAATCGAAAGTAAGGAATACAATGAATATAATGTTTGGAGGAATTAAAGTATGAGTGAAATGGTGGTAATTCTAATAGCTGTCGCAGCGGTATTTGTCTTGATGATGTTGATTCTCATTCTCTCGCGATATCGTAAATGTCCGTCTGATAAAATACTGATTATTTATGGTAAAGTCGCACCTAATGCAGACGGAAGCCCTCGAGCAGCAAAGTGTATTCACGGCGGTGCCGCATTTATCTGGCCGATATTTCAATCCTTCCAGTATCTGGATCTAACGCCGATGACAATTAATGTTGATCTGACAAAAGCACTTTCACAGCAAAACATACGTGTTGATGTTCCTTCACGCTTTACTGTTGGTATTTCAACTGAAATGGGAGTCATGCAAAATGCCGCCGAACGCCTGCTGGGTCTTAAATCATCGGAAATTCAAGAACTGGCAAGAGATATTATGTTTGGTCAGTTAAGGCTGGTCATAGCGACAATGGCAATTGAAGAAATAAATACTGACCGTGATAAGTTTCTTGAAGCTGTTTCACGTAATGTAGAAACGGAACTCAAGAAAATCGGTCTTCGTCTGATAAACGTTAACGTCACAGACATTAACGATGAGTCGGGATATATCGAAGCACTTGGTAAAGAAGCAGCCGCAAGAGCAATAAACGATGCAAAGCAAAGCGTTGCCGAAAAGAACCGTGACGGTTCTATCGGTGCATCAAAGGCTGTAAGAGATGAACGTATTTCGGTTGCTGCATCCGATGCTAAAGCAGTTGAAGGTGAAAATGAATCAAAAGCTATCATAGCAAAATCCGATGCAACAAGACGTGAAATGGAAGCAGAAGCACTTCGCCGAGCGACTGCCGCCGAGCGTACAGCCGAAGCCCGTGCGCTGGAAGAAGCATATGCCGCTCAAAAAGCAGCAGAGCAAGCGAGGGCTGACAGGGATGCGGCAACAGGACAAGCCGACATTATCGTTAATGCCAAGATTGCTAAAGAGAGACTCGAGCTTGAAGCTGAAGCCGATGCGGAGCAAACAAGACGTAGAGCAAAAGGTGACGCCGATGCAATTTTCGCAAGGATGGAAGCACAAGCACGCGGTATTCAAGAGGTTCTTGAAAAACAAGCTATAGGCTTCGGAAAAGTCGTGGATGCGGCAGGAGGAGATACAAAAGCAGCCGTGCAATTAATGATTGCGGATAAGATAGAAGATCTTGTGAAGATTCAAGTAGAAGCAATAAAGAATCTGCAAATAGACAAGATAACAGTGTGGGATTCAATGAGCGGAGACGGCGGCTCACCGACGACATCGAATTTTCTAGCCGGCATGATGCGCTCAATTCCGCCGCTTAACGAGATGTTCAAGATGGCAGGAATGAACATACCGGGCTTTCTCGGCACAGAATCAGCAGGCGATTTACAAATACCGGGAGTCGCTCAAGCTGTCGAAGCAAGCGAGAGTGTTGCGCCGGAGATAGCTGAAGGATAAAAATTTATTGACATCTATATTGCATATCAATATAATGTCCATGCTATGACTGCAAAGCAGATGTTTATAGAAGCTAAACGTACAAACAGTACGTATCGGAGGGAGGGAAGAATAAATGTCGGAAGTACATATCAAGGATAACGAATCTCTTGACAGCGCACTGAAAAGATTTAAGCGTAATTGTGCAAAGTCCGGCGTCCTCTCGGATTTAAGAAAAAAGGAATACTATCAGAGTCCCAGTGTAAAACGCCGCAAAAAATCTGAAGCCGCCCGTAAAAACAAAAATAAAAGATTTAACTAAGCATAACAAAAGCCGCTGAAAGCGGCTTTTTGTTTGGGCTTTTTTACAATATGTAGCTGCGTGGAGGGTATCCTGAACACTTTTATTAGTTTCAGTCGGCACACAAGTTTTGCCGAACACTTGAATTTTCGCTGACGTGCTAGTGCGTTGGCTGGAACTAATAAAAGTGTTCAGGATACCCTCCGCGCAGCTACCACTTACTCATCAAAATGTATATGATTGTTTATGTGGTCTATACAGAAGCAATGATAACCTTCGCATTTAGAGCAGTAGCGAAACTCAAGATCAGGGTACTCAGAGTCAGTTTTGCCGCAGACTGCACACTTGTGACGGTAAGGCTTGTCGGCCATATCCCGCTTTACCTGCTTTGAAGCCTTTTTGAAATTTATAACCTGCGGAGATGTGCGCATCTTTAGCGGACGAAAATGTGCCAACAGCTCTTCTCCGCACATAAGGAAGTAATTAAGTATTGCTACAACAGGTAATAAAGCGGAGAAGATTTGCTGTGCAAGTATTCCCTGAATTATGCTGAGCAGGAAGAAACCGGCGTTTACCAGAGCCATCCATTTTACTTTTACGGGAATAATGAAGAAGAGTCGGATTTGAACCTCAGGAAACAATGTCGCAAAGGCAAAAAACATTGACAGATTCAGATAAATCGGTGTAAGCATCGCAGGTATACCAAGTGCAAACCACATGACGAAGCCGTAAATAATGTTAAGCAAAATTCCGAAAATGTAGTAAATCGTGAATTTACCCGCACCCCACTCACGTTCAAGTGTTGAGCCAACAAAATAATAAAAATAAAGAGCAACAGCGGCCCAGATAATATTATTTGTTACAGGAATAAAAATCCAGGTTACAAGTCTCCACACCTGACCGCTTAATATAAGTCCGGGATTAAACATCAGCAGAGCGAACATACCTTCTCCGCTGAGAATGAATACGATTGCGGAAATGATGACCAAATAGAGCATCAATCTCGGAATACCGAATCTTCTGTGTTTCTGACAAAATCTGTCGATTGCACGACTAAAAGCCTTCAAATTTCTCTCTCCTATCCTAAATACGACTGTAAGTATAACATAATAAAAAAACACTTGCAATTGAATTTTGTATGTGTTAACATACCTAGGCGTGTTTGTTTAGTGGAGGAAGAATATAATGGATTTAGTGAAAGCTCTCAGTGAGCAGTATATGAAGCCGGAGCTGCCGCCCATGAATGTAGGGGATACGGTCAGAGTCACGGTACGTGTAAAAGAAGGCAACCGCGAACGCAATCAAGCGTTTGAAGGTACGATTATTGCAAAAAAACATGGCGGAATTAATGAAACTATCACAGTAAGACGTATATCATATAATGTCGGATGTGAGAAAGTCTTTCCCGTTCATTCACCAACAATCGTTTCGGTTGACACCGTAAGACGCGGCAAAGTAAGAAGAGCAAAGCTTTATTATCTGAGAGACAAGATAGGTAAAAAAGCAAAAGTAAAAGAAAGAGTGTAACCTATCGGTTGAAACGCTTTTCTTAAATTCGCACAGTGCGAGAAAAATGATCTCTTGTTATAAAGTGCCGGTAATATTGAATATTTAAAAAAAAGGGGCTGTTTGCCCTTTTTTTTACTGTAAGATTAGTGTATAATAACAGCTAATTTACCGAGGAGCTTGAGATGGAAAGAATTATCAGACAAAATGAAGAAATGAATGACAAAGCAGCCCGTGTGCGTATGGAGCTTTATGATTGGATCCAATGCGTTGTTTTTGCGATTATTCTCGGTGTGCTCATTTTTGTTTTTATCGGCAGAACCATAGGCGTTGACGGCAGGTCCATGTTTCAAACACTTCATCATAATGACAGAGTAATAATATCAAACTTGTTTTATTCTCCCGCAAACGGAGATATAATTGTGTTTCAATCTCCTTCGGATCAGTTTGAATTTCCGCTTGTTAAGCGTGTAATAGCTATAGAAAACCAAGAAGTTTATATTGATTTTGATACAGGCATCGTGTACGTTGATAATGTAGCGGAATTAAATCCTCCCGCAGTTACGACAACTCCAAACGATTTCACCGGACCTTTGACAATACCTCCGGGATTTGTGTTTGTTCTGGGCGATAACAGAAACAGCTCAACAGACAGTCGCGACAATGTTGTCGGACTGGTAGATACGCGATATATTCTTGGAAAGGTTTTGCTTGTACTGATACCCGGTGCCGATGATATTGGACATCGCGACTGGAGCCGGTTTGGTTTTGTGTCATAAACTATGCAAACAACTACAATGTCAGAAAAAATGAACATACAATGGTTTCCCGGGCATATGACCAAGACCCGCAGGATGATTACGGAGAATATTAAGCTTATTGATGCCGTTTGTGAAGTAATAGATGCAAGGATACCGATGTCGAGCAGAAATCCCGATTTGGACGATATGACTCACGGGAAACCCCGGCTTATTATCCTCAACAGAATCGATCAGGCGGATCCGGAAATAACAAAGAAATGGGCTGCACACTTTAAAAACAGTGGTGCAGCCATTCTGGAAACAGACAGCAAAAGCGGTAAAGGAGTTAGCGGACTGAGTACTACTGTACGCACACTTCTTACAGAGCAAATTGAAAAATATTCAGCAAAGGGCTTAACGGGTAAACAGTTGCGCCTTATGATAGTCGGAATACCTAATGTCGGTAAATCTTCATTTATAAACAGAGCTGCAAAACGAAAAGCAACACAAACCTCGGACAAGCCGGGTGTCACACGCGGAAAGCAATGGATAACTCTGGAAACCGGTTTGGAGCTGCTTGATACGCCCGGTGTCTTATGGCCGAAGTTTGAAGACCAAACTGTTGCGGAAAACCTTGCATTCACAGGAGCAATACGTGACACAATCATTGACGTGGAAACATTAGGCGCAAACCTTATGTCAAGACTCTGCGCTGATTACCCCGATCGAATTATAAAAAGATACAAAATTGATATAGAAGAAGGGTTAAGCGGATTCGATTTACTGATGAAAGCTTCAAAAAAACGTGGTTTTCTTTTACAAGGCGGTGAATACGATTTGCAACGAATGGCGATAATTCTCCTTGATGAGTTTCGAGGCGGAAAGCTTGGGAGAATAACGTTGGAGAAGTTGATAAATGACAAATGACAAATGGCGAATTGAACGGGAGCTCAGAACTGCAGGGCTTGAGGTCATATGCGGAGTTGATGAAGCGGGCAGAGGGCCACTTGCGGGAGCTGTTTATGCTGCAGCCGTTATACTTCCTTTTGAAATCGATTTACCGGGGCTTAATGATTCCAAAAAACTGACAGAAAAAAAACGTAACGAGTTATATGATTTAATTATAGATTCCGCTGTGTCATTTGCCATCGCTTCGGCAGACCAAAATGAAATAGATGAGATAAACATTTTAAACGCTACATATCTGGCAATGAACCGTGCACTTGAAACACTTTCGGTTAAACCGGAGATATCTTTAATTGACGGGAACAGAAGTTCAGGTGTTATGCATAAAAACAAATGCATAACAGGCGGTGACGGAGTTTCTGCCTCTATAGCTGCTGCATCTATTCTGGCAAAAGTAAGCAGGGATAGATACATGCTGGAAATGGCAGATGTATACCCGCAATACGCATTTGAGAAGCACAAGGGCTACGGCACAAAGCTGCATTATGAAAGATTGTGCAAACATGGACCTTGTGAACTGCACAGAGTATCGTTTTTAAAGAGGATTTAGGTGTTAGGAGTTAGGACTTAGTATTGTGGGAATGATGATCTTTTGTGTGGGGGTACTTGAGTTAATCTAAGGAGATTTCTTTTATTATGGATCCAAGACTGCGGGGGAAGTGGGGCGAAGGTGTAGCTCTTGAATATCTTAAGAATAAAGGATACACTGTTGTAAGGACAGGGTTTCGCTCCCGTTTTGGCGAAATTGATATAATTGCAAACAGTAAGGAATACCTTACATTTATTGAGGTGAAGACAAGGAAGAACACAAACTTTGCTCATGCTAAAGAATATGTTAGTAAAAGCAAACAAAGGAAGATAATCTCAACTGCAAATTACTGGCTTATGAAAAGACCGACAAAATTGCAACCGCGCTTTGACGTAATAGAAATATACGCAAAGGATGGAGAGTTGACAAAAGAGCCGGAAATAATACACATTGAAAACGCATTTGGGGTTTAAAATCATCGTTAACAAATGAGATGCATCTGTAGGGGGTGCACCCCTGCTCGTACTGTCTTAGTAAACAAGGAGCGTATAGTTATGCTTTATCAAAGTACCCGCGGTGACAATAGTAAAGTAGCAAGTGCAGAAGCAATTGCGCACGGTTTGGCAGATGACGGAGGATTATTTGTCCCGGAATCATTTCCCAAACTCACACTTGGACGAATTGCGGAGTTGACTACAGAACCTTATTATAAACGTGCTGCTTACATCATGGGACTGTTTCTTAAAGATTTTAGTAAAGAAGTGATCAACTCGTACTCAAAAGCTGCATACAGCATAGAAGGTGTAAATCATTTTTACAACGATAAAATCGCACCTTTAAAAAAGCTCGACAAGAGCACTCATTTTCTTGAGCTGTGGCATGGACCTACATGCGCATTTAAGGATATGGCTCTTCAAGTAATGCCCGGACTACTGACAGCTTCACTGCGGAAAACGGGAGAAGCTAAGGATGTCTGTGTGCTGGTCGCGACATCGGGAGATACAGGTAAAGCAGCTCTTGAAGGTTTCAGAGATGTAGCGGGAACAAGCGTTATAGTTTTTTATCCGCGTGACGGTGTTTCTGAAGTACAAAAGTTGCAAATGACATCTCAAAGCGGCAGCAATGTGAACGTTATTGCAGTGGCCGGGAACTTTGATGATGCGCAAACAGGTGTAAAAGCAATTTTTCAGGATGTTGATTTAAGCAATGAACTCGGAAAAACCGGATATATTCTTTCATCAGCCAATTCAATTAACTGGGGAAGACTTGTCCCTCAAATCGTATATTATATCTCCGCATACTGTGATTTGTTTAAAAGCGGTGAAATAGAGTTGGGTGATAAAATAAATTTCTGTGTACCGACCGGGAATTTTGGAAATATTCTTTCTGCCTATTACGCAGAGAAGATGGGACTGCCGATAAACAAACTGATTTGCGCATCGAATCGAAACGACGTTCTTACGCAGTTTATAAACACAGGTGTGTATGATAGGAACAGACCGTTTTTTGCAACTGTTTCACCATCAATGGATATACTTGTTTCAAGTAACCTTGAAAGACTGCTGTTTGAACTTTCCGACAGAAACGGTGACATTGTTTCGGCGTATATGAAAGACCTATCGTACAAAGGACTGTACACGATACCTTCGAGTGTCCGAAATGAGTTAAACCGTGTCTTTGACTCCGGGTTTTGCTCCGAAGAAGATACAATGGAAACTATTAAAGAAACATTCGAAAATTCCGATTATTTAATTGACACGCACACAGCAGTTGCGTACAAAGTTCTAAACGATTACAGAGAAAAAACAAACGATAAAAGTATTTCGGTAGTAGTGTCTACTGCAAGCCCGTTTAAGTTTTGCGAAGCAGTGCTCGAAGCTCTCGGGCAGCCGAAATCAGGCAGCGGAGTGACACTAATTGAAAAATTGTCGGATGTAACAGGAAACGTTGTTCCTATGCCGCTGATATCGTTGGAGAATGCGATTCCGCGCTTTAAAAATTCTGTAGCGGTATCGGGAATGAAGGCTTCTGTACTGGATTTTATTAAGGAGCGGTGAAGCATGGCTCTTTTTGCAATAGGAGATCTCCACCTGTCCTTCGGTGTTGACAAACCCATGGATAAATTTGGCGGCGGATGGAAAGACTACACAGAAAAAATCAAAACCGGATTTGATGTGCTAAATCCCGATGATGTTTGCGTGATATGCGGTGATGTCTCCTGGGGGATGAGCCTTGACGAAAGCCTTGAAGATTTTCATTACATAGATAAACTGCCTGGCAAAAAGATTATACTAAAAGGCAACCACGATTATTGGTGGAATACCGCTGCAAAGATGAAAGCGTTTTTTGAAGCAAACAATATCACAAGCATATATATTCTGCATAACAATTGCTACTCTTATGGTGTTTCATTGCAGTTAAAATCTGAACCGTTCCATCGCTTGCAGTCAGGTTCGGATTTTGAGTACAGTGATAAAACAGCAATTTGCGGTACGCGCGGCTGGTTTTTTGATGATAAGCTTGGACTTGTACAGAATGAGAAAGTAATGGCACGAGAAGTATTGCGTTTACGGGCTTCACTTGAAGCGGCAGCCGGTTTTGAAGAAAAAATATGCTTTTTCCATTACCCGCCGCGCTATAAAAATACCGTTAGCTATGATATAATATCAATAATGAATGAATTTAATGTAAAAAGATGCTATTATGGACATCTGCACGGGGAAGGTCATAAATCAGCGACACTGGGTATAGCAGAGGGAATTGATTATGAAATGGTTTCAGCGGATTTCATAAACTTCACTCCTCGAAAGGTATTAGGGTAAGAGAATGAACTTTTCTATTAGAAATAAAGACGGAAAAGCCGGAGTTGTAATAATTATACTTGCCATAACAATAATTATTGCGCTCATCCCCTGGTATTTTATAATATCAAGTTATTTTAATCCGGACGAATCAGAATCATCGGACAGAGCTGCGGTGGAAGAATCAACAGAACCTGAATATGATGAACCGGAAGATGAGCCGGGAGATGAGCCTGATCCAATTGATGAGATTGAACCCGACGATGATGATGACAGCTATGAGGATGGTCATGCATTCCCGCTTGAAGACAGTATTGTACAAATAAGAAACATAAATAATGAAATGTTTGCCTCGCTCAATGATTTATCATCTGAGTATGATGCAATAGCTGTAAGCCTTGTCGCTTTTGACGGAAATGAAGGACGGTACTTCACATATGAGTATGGTCATGCAGATTTCGAAACAGGAAGATTGGTCAACGCAGATACGAAATTCCGTGTTGCGTCACTGGCGAAACTCACAACAGTGATTTGCGCAATGGTATTGGTTGATGATGGTTTACTGGACTTGGACGCGGATATATCAGTATATTTAGGTTATGATGTATTAAATAACAATTTTCCGGGAACAGAGATAACAACGCGTATGCTTATGCAACATACATCGTCGATTTTTGATTCGGGTGCATTTCAGATTTCGCGGGACAGAAACACATCAGAATCAATGAGAGTTCTTCTTGAAAGAGGTTCATCTTTTAGAAGAACAAGACCGGGAAGCCATTTTGAGTACTCAAACTTCGGTTATGCAATTTTGGGCGCGATAATTGAAAATGCTTCCGGTAGAGTACTTGATACGTTTGCCCGGGAAGTCCTGTTTCAACCGCTTGGTTTAGACGCTTCATATATACCTGACAGCTTGCATAACAAAGATAATATTGCAGCTATTTACAATGAAAGGCATGTCTTGACCCGTTCTGTTGAGGCGCAACTGGAGATAACCGGATCCGGCAGGCTCGGACATGATTTACACATAGCTCAGGGAAGTCTTTATATCAGCGCGATAGACTATGCAAGAATCCTGTCAATGCTCGGAAATGGAGGCATTTTGCACGAGGCAAGGATACTATCAGAGGAATCGGTTCGGGAAATACACAATACATCTGTCGTAGGAGCAGCATATGAACAAGGCTTGTCAACAAGATTTTCATTCGGGGACTTTAGATCAAACGAAGGCTTCTTCTGGCACACAGGCAGTGCATACGGTTTATTTTCACAATATATGCAAGCCGTGCCGCTGTCCGAAAACAGGGGAGTGGTAATAGTGACAACCGGTGCGACGACAGGCCGGGAACTGAACGGAATGGTAACGGTTTGCACGGAGTTGGCATCGATTATATGGGACGACTGGGATACGTTATTTGTTGGTTTGGATGCGGATGATGTTGATGAGTAGTGGGTGAACAAAACTCATCCGCTTGCGCTTTTCACCGCCTTTCTCTATATTGTGTCCGAGTAATTGGACAGACACAATATATAGTATAACTAGTAATTGCAAGGATTATTACTGTATTTTTTTCAAAAATATTTGTAAAAATCCTTTTTTTTTGTTGACAACATAATATTGGTAAAGTATAATCCAAGTGCACCGAAGTGGTGGAAAGTGGAGCAAAGTGTTTTAAAAACCCACAAGAGCATAAGGAGGATGGTGAATGACCGGTAACTTTGAGCATAAAATCGATGCCAAGGGTCGTTTGTTTATTCCGTCATCCTTACGTGATGAACTTGGAAAAGAATTTCACGTAACCATTTCTTTTGAAAACTGCCTTAATGCATTTTCCGGAGATGGCTGGGTGCACTTTGAAGAGAATGTTAAGGCAATGAAATTAAGTGAACGGCATAAAATGCGCCCGTTTTTTTCGAATGCATCAAAATGTGTACTGGACAGCCAGGGACGTATTTTGATACCTCAAAATTTACGCGACAGAATAGGACTCAAAAAAGATGTCACCATAGTTGGGGCGGGAGCATTTGTCCAGATTTGGGATAGTGAAGTATTCAAAAGGATTGACGCGCTGGAAACAACACCTGACAATCTCGCTAAAGTTATGGACGAACTTGATTTTTAGTTGGTGTAAGAGATGGAGCATATTCCGGTATTGCTTAAAGAGAGCATAGATGGGCTTAATATAAAACCTTACGGTATATACGTTGACGGTACACTCGGACGTGCGGGACACGCATTGGAAATAGTAAGAAGACTAAGTACCGGACGATTGATTGCTATAGATTGTGATGAAGAAGCAATAATAAATGCGAAAAAGCTGTTATCCGAATACAAAGACCGCACCACATTTGTACACAGCAACTTTAGAGATATTACTGATATCTTGCTAAAAGAAGAGCTTGATACGGTAGACGCGATGATTTTTGACCTTGGTGTATCATCTCCGCAGCTTGATAATGCAACACGCGGGTTTTCATATAAACATGATTCCAAACTCGATATGAGAATGAATAAAGATGATTCGTTAACTGCATTTGAAATTGTTAACAACTGGCAAGAAGAAAACATACGCAAGGTATTTTACGAATATGGCGAGGAACGTTATTCTAAGTTAATAGCACGCGCGATTGTAAAACAACGCACTAAAGACCGGATAGATACAACATTTAAGCTCAATGAAATTATATTTTCGGCAATACCCGCCAGGGCAAGGCGCGAAACACAACACCCGTCAAAAAGGTGCTTCCAAGCGCTCAGGATAGCAGTCAATAACGAACTTGGTTCAATAAAAGACATGTTAAATGCCGCCCCCTCTTTACTGAATCCAAAAGGAAGGCTTTGTATAATTAGTTTTCACTCGCTGGAAGACAGATTGGTAAAGAGAGCATTTGCGGAAGGTGCAAAAGGCTGCGATTGCCCGAGAGGAACACCGGTGTGCATTTGCGGAAAAAAACCGGTCTTGAAAACTATAACGCGCAAACCGGTTACGGCAAGTGAAACGGAGGCGGAAAGCAACCCGAGAGCAAGAAGCGCAAAGTTAAGGATAGCTGAGAGAATATAGAAGGTCAGGAAAGGATGCCGGTTATGGGTAGCAGTGCCGGAGCAGCAAATTACTATAATTCGGGGACCGCAGCACCAACCATCCAATCAATGATTGATGCGGAAGCCAGAAGAGCACATGCGCAAGCGCAAAAAACGCAAGCGCAAAAAGCCCATGCACAAAAAAATCGCGCTCAAAAAGCTCAAACACTTGCCCGGAAAACACAGACGCAATCAAAAGCACGCGCAAAAGAAGCACAAAGAATCAAAACACTTGCAAAAGCTCACAAAGAAGCTGACCGGACAATTAAACGTGTACAGCAGCTTAAAGAACCAAATACAAATAAAGCGACAAAAACTAAACAAGCAACAAAAGCAAATGAAAAACCTGCACCCGGTGTATCGGTCTTTGCTGTTCTCGGAACACTTTTTGTATCGGTACTAATGGTATTTGTGGTATTGGCACAAATCAATTTCAATGAAACCGCCGCAGAATCAGTAAGGTTAAATATTTTGATAGGTGAACTCACAGAAAGACAAAGACTACTGGAACTATCGTTTGAAAGTGCAATTGATATAAGAGAAGTTGAACGCTTTGCCAGAGATGAACTGGGTATGTCGAGACCGGACGCGAGACAAGTGACTGTATTGGAAGCAGCACCACGGGATATAGCTCTCGCTCTGGATAACAGGGAAGATAGAGGTCTTGAGGGCTTCGGAGCATTTTTGCGGTCTCTAACCGACTATTTCAGAAGGGAATATTAATTTGAACAAATTCCAAACCAACTATTGATTATTAAAAAAAATGAAAGGAGTTGAATGACATGTCAGGCGGCGTTAGAGTCAGACCGGGTAATAAGACCGGGAAAAAGACCGGAAGAAAAACCGGAAACAAAACCGGAGTCAGAGCCGGAAGCGCAGTAACCACTCCTGCGCGCAGAGCCGATCAGAAAATCAGCCGGGCGCTGCTTGTACGTACACTTTTCTTATTGGCAATATGCGGAATTTCCGGGTTTGTACTTCTGGCAGTAAGGCTATACGACGTACAGATAGTCAACAACTCATACTTTGAATCCCGAACACTTAACAGTCAACTCCGTGAAACCACAATAAACGCATCACGCGGAACAATATACGACGTAAACGGTAAAATTCTCGCAATGAGCGGCTTTGTGGAAAATATATTTATCAGCCCGTTGGAAATGTCCTTGCACGACCAGGATGTCCGTTTTATTGCAGAAGGGTTATCATATTTGCTTAATGTCGAAATCGGCAGCATAATCGAAAGAGCAGGCAGAACAAATTCGCAGTATCAAGTAATAAAACACAGAGTCGAAAGTGACGAAGCCGACAGGGTTCGGGAGTTTATTATCGAACACAGAATCAGAGGAGTGCATTTTGAACCCGCGACACAACGATATTATCCAAATAATAATCTTGCAAGTCAAGTGCTTGGCTTTGTCGGCTCGGATGATACGGGTCTTGACGGAATTGAACGACGGCTCAATGACGAGCTGACAGGAGTAAGCGGTAGAATAATCAGGCTTACAAATGCCAGAGGTAATGACTTGTTATTCGCGGGATTTGGCGACTATATGCAAGCAAAAGACGGCAATGATGTTACGCTTACACTGAATATGTCAGTTCAATATTATATAGAAAAGCACTTATCACAAGCGATTATTGATTATGACGTACAGGGTGGTGCAATGTGCATTGCCATGAACCCGAAAACAGGCGAGATACTTGCGATTGCACAATACCCGAACTTTGATCCGAACGACTTTTTAAGTATCAGTGAAAGAGAAAATGAAAGAATAAGCCATATTGAAGATGAAGATGAATATCAAGAAGCTCACCGTATGGCACAGTTCAGGCAGTGGCGTAACAGATCTCTGGCGGACTCATATGAGCCGGGTTCGGTATTTAAAATTCTGACATATGCAATGGCACTTGAGGAAAATGCCGCAAACGCAGATAGTACATTCTGGTGCGGGGGGACTATTGATGTCAGCGTTTTTAGTGATGTGACACAGAGAAACTGCTGGCGCAGGCGGGGTCACGACTCCATGACTCTTTTCTCTGCCATGACTAACTCCTGCAACATCGCTTGCATAGAACTCGGTCTAAAGATAGGCCCCCGAACATTTTATAAGTACATTGAAGCATTCGGAATGTTTGACAGAACAGGGCTTGACAACAGCGCGGAAGGACGCAGCTTATGGTGGGATGAGAGTGTATTCTTTAACAGACGAAACCAATCACAGCTTGCCTCAGCATCATTTGGGCAAACATTTAAGGTGACGCCGATTCAAATGATAACAGCTGCTGCCGCAGCGGTCAACGGCGGATATATGATGCAACCGTATATAATAAAACAAATAACCGACAGTGAGGGGAATATCGTCGAAGCTACAGAGCCTACGATACTAAGGCAAGTGGTGAGCGGCGAAACATCGGCTCTTATGCGATTAATGCTTGAAGATGTTGTCAATAACGGAACCGGACGAAACGCACAGGTAAGAGGTTACAGAATCGGCGGTAAAACAGGTACTTCAGAAAACACGGAGCAACTGGCACTAAGAGATGAGGATGATACGTCCAATAAAGATTATATTGTATCATTTTTAGGATTTGCGCCTGCTGACGACCCTGAAATAATGATATTACTGCTGCTGGACACTCCAAGCCACGAAACAGGCATATATATAAGCGGTGGATCAATTGCAGCCCCGGTAGTAGGAAGGATGCTTGAAGACATTCTCCCGATGAGTCTCGGAATAATGCCTGAACTTTCGAGTGAGGATCACAGGGATATCAATGTTCATGTTCCGCAGATTACCGGACAAAGCGTTGATGAGGCAACAGCATCGCTGGAACAGCAAGGTTATTCTTTCAGAGTTGTCGGAGAGGGCACCACAGTAACCGCACAATTGCCGGCGCGTAATGCATTTGTAGCTTCAGGCACCAGAGTATTGGTATATACAGATACGGAAGTACCGCGCGATTTGGTAATTGTACCAAACCTTTCGGGGATGAGTTATTCACAAGCAAGAAATGCTCTTGAAAGTCAGGGATTATTTATAAGAACGGGCGGTGCTCCGAAAACAGATACAAATGCATCGGTTTCGGTTCAATCGATACAAGCCGACAGAGAGGTTATGTATGGTTCTATTGTAGAAGTGACATTGATAAACGCGCAAATTGTTGAACAGAGGATGAATTGATGACACTGGAGAAGCTGCTTGAAAATGTTGAAAAAGTTGATATTAAGGCAGACGGGTCTGTGGACATCTCCGGAATCTGCTACGATTCAAGAGATATACGCAGTGGAGAGCTCTTCATAGCCGTAAGAGGTTATGAAACCGACGGGCATAGATATATTGAGGATGCTGTTAAAAAGGGTGCCGCATGTATAATATGTGAAGAAGCACCCGAAATTCCAACCTCTTATATTATCGTAAAAGATTCCCGCAAAGCTCTTGCCGCTGTTTCGGCGGTTTGGTTCGGACATCCGTCGGAGAAATTAATAATCATTGGAGTAACAGGCACTAACGGCAAAACAAGTGTAACGAATTTGATAAAACACATTATTGAAAAAAACACATCCGCAAAAGTGGGTCTTGTCGGAACAAATGGAAACTTTATAGGTGAAAGAGAACTGTCAACCGGGCATACTACTCCCGAATCTTATGAACTGCATAAACTGCTTGATAAAATGGTTCTTGAGGATTGCACTTATGTAGTAATGGAAGTATCGTCACATGCACTGTATCAAAGCAGGGTACATGGTATACAGTTTGACATAGGAGTGTTTACCAATCTGACACCCGAGCACCTTGACTTCCACGGCACTATGGAAGAGTATGCAAGAGCAAAGACACTTTTATTTCCAAGCTGTAATAAGTCGGTAGTAAATATCGATGACGTTTATGCTCCACTGATGATAGAAAAATCAGCCGGTCCCGTGATTTCATACGCAATTGAGAACAGCTCGGCAGATTTGGTTGGCAAAGACATAAAGCTGCAAGCAGATAAAATAGACTTCTGTGCTGTTTCCATGGGAAGCATCAATAGAGTTGAGCTACAGATTCCCGGGCTTTTTTCGGTATACAATGCATTGGCATCAATAGCTACTGCAACACTATTAGGGTTTAGTATTGATGTAATAACACCCGCGCTTCGATCTTATGAAGGCGTGAAAGGCAGAGCAGAGGTCATACCGACAGGGCATGATTTTACAGTGCTCATTGATTATGCTCATACGCCGGATGCTTTGAAAAATATAATCACGGCTGTATGTGGTTTTGCAAAAGGCAGAGTCATTACGGTTTTCGGTTGCGGAGGAGATCGTGATAAAACAAAACGCCCGCTCATGGGACAAATTGCTACGGAGTTATCGGATTATACTGTTATAACCTCAGACAACCCTCGCACAGAAGATCCGGGTTCTATAATAAATGATATAACAGAAGGTATAAAAAACACAAAAGCAGCGTACAAGGTAATCGAAAACAGACATGATGCAATTTGTTGGGCAATTGATAGTCTTAATAACGGCGATGTGCTGATAATTGCGGGAAAAGGACACGAAACTTATCAAATCCTGGGGAAAGAGAAGATTCATTTCGATGACAGGGAAATCGTAGCGCAGCATATCAGGCAAATCCGCGCAAACAGCAGAAAACAAAAAGTAGAGGATTTGGATTAGCGGATGATTATTCAGGTACTAATTTCATTCTTTATCGCTCTTGCCGTTACAATTGGCGCAGGGTATGTGTTTATACCTTTGCTTCGTCGTTTAAAAGCAGAACAATCTATACAAGAGAACGGACCCGTCTGGCATAACAGCAAGCAAGGTACTCCGACGATGGGTGGAATAATTTTCATTCTGGGAATTCTCATAGCATGCTATATTGCAGGTGCAAGTGAAATGAGAGACAGAAATTTTCATCACTTTTTCATTTTCTTGTTTTCTTTTGTTTTTGCGCTGGTAGGTTTTCTTGATGATTATGAAAAACTTAAAAAAAAGCAAAATTTGGGATTAACGGTACTACAAAAATTCTCCCTGCAACTCATTGTTGCTGTTGCGTTTGTGATAATACTGGACTTTACGGGGAGTCTCACAACGAATGTTTATGTACCGTTTTTTAATACCTCATTTACGGTTCCTGCTTTTTTGTACTATGGATTTGCGGCATTTGTAATTGTCGGAACAGTTAATGCAGTAAATATAACAGACGGCACAGACGGGCTTTCAACAGGGGTAACAATTCCGGTAATGATAGCATTCACTGTAATTGCAATTTTATGGGGTGATGCCGTAAACGGCATTTTTGCCGCTGCGGTTGCGGGAGGTCTGGTTGGGTTCTTGATATTTAACTTTTATCCCGCAAAAGTATTTATGGGGGATACCGGTTCATTATTTCTCGGCGGTGCTGTCTGTGCGCTGGCATTTTCACTGGATATACCTTTAATACTAATAACACTCGGAATTGTTTATTTTATCGAAACACTTTCGGTTATCATTCAAGTATCATATTTTAAGTTATCAAAAGGAAAACGGATATTCAAAATGGCTCCGATTCATCATCATTTTGAAATGTGCGGATGGAATGAATATAAAGTATTTGCAGTGTTCACTACTGTATCGGTGATTTTTGCGGCAATATCAATTTTTGGTGTCTATCAGAAATAAATGATAAGGAAGAAATATGGACAAGAACACAATGAGTAAATTTGAAGAGCTGAAGAACAGGCAAGTCGGTGCTGATCCCGATGTTCTTAACTGGAATGAGCGCGACCTGTCAACAGAGCTTATTGATGCCGGAAAGAAAACTCCGGGTATGGATAAGCCGATGTTGGTTATCACACTTGTAATCTTGCTTATCGGTATAATAATGGTTTTGTCTGCAAGCTTCACCCGCAGCTTGTATCTGCAAGGTGATCCGCTTCGGCTATTTTCCAGACAGCTTATTTTTGCTGTAAGTGGTGTCGCGTTAATGCTTGTGACTTCGCGCATCAGCGTCCGAACGATAAGCCGGTGGTCAATGCAATTATTGCTTGTATCTATTGTGCTTCTGGTTCTCGTTTTGATAATTGGAATCAGGGTAAACGGCGCAAGAAGATGGATCGGTTTAGGCGGAGAGAATGGGTTTATGACATTCCAGCCCTCTGAAATCGCAAAAATGGCTTTAATTCTATCATTTGCACAAATGATGTGCAAGCTTGGAAGAGACAGGATGAGGACTTTTAAATTCGGTGTGATACCGTTTGCAGTTGTTACGGGAATAATGATAGTACTACTGAGAATGCAGCCTCATCTTTCGGCTATTATCATCATTACTGCTCTCGCGGCAATAATGATGTTTGCGGGGGGAACAAAACTAAGATGGTTTTTGCTGGCTGTAACCATTTTAATCGCCATGATCAGCGGATTTGTGTTTTTTCAGCTTCGAACTGCTGATCCCGATGTTGCGATCAGTAATGTCTCAATGGATACAGTAAGAGAAAATCTGGATCTGAGAAGCTTGGGGTATGAAGGAAGACGGATAACAGCGTGGCTAAACCCCGATGCCGACCCGCTCCGGGACGGATTTCAAATACGCCAATCATTAAATGCTGTCGGTTCCGGCGGTCTGCTGGGTCTGGGTTTGGGGCAAAGCAGGCAAAAGCATCTGTATCTGCCGGAAGAACACAACGACTATATATTTGCAATTGTGTGCGAAGAACTGGGTTTCATTGGTGCTATGTTGATACTAATGCTGTTCGCACTGCTGATAATCCGCGGATACTGGCTCGCGATGAACGCAAATGATAAGTTCAGTTCACTGATCACAATCGGGATAACGAGTCTTTTAGCTATCCAGGTATTTTTAAATGTAGCAGTTGTAATAAACCTTCTGCCTGCTACGGGTATTTCATTACCGTTTTTCAGTTACGGCGGTACTGCATTGTGGATACAGCTTGTCCAAATCGGAATAATTCTTTCGGTATCCAGAGAAATTCCACTGACAAGAGATATGAAAAAGGTGAAGGAAAGTGGAAAGCTAAAAGAAGAAAGTGGAAACTCACAGCTTTAGGGAAAGGAATGGTCAACATAGTGAAATTTCTTTTCGTTTGCGGCGGTTCTGCGGGACATATAAACCCTGCGTTAGCGATTGCGGAAGAGTTACGTAAAAAAATATACGATGCAGAAATACTCTTTGTCGGTGCAGATAAGACTTTAGAAAAGCGTTTAATACCAAAAGCAGGATTTCAGCTTACAAACATCAATATGAGCGGGCTTAGTCGAGGGTTTTCTCCAAGCGATATCGCACACAATATAAAAACTGCTCTGAATCTCTTTACCGCAAGCTTTAAAGCAGATAAGCTATTAAAGGAATTTAATCCCGATGTCATAATCGGAACAGGAGGATATATATGCTATCCGGTTATCAAAAGAGCAACTAAAAAAGGAATTCCGGCATATATTCTGGAACCCAATGCTTGTCCCGGACTAACTGTAAAAATGCTTGACAAAGCAGTTGATGGAATTTTCGTTACCTACAAAGGAATAGAACGCAGATTCAGCAGACCCGAAAAAGTAGTGTATACAGGCACACCGCTTAGTAGTGAGTTTAATAAACATGTAAACGAAAAAGAAGAAAGGCAATCAAACGAAAAACCTTTGGTTGTATCATACTGGGGCTCCGTCGGAGCAACGGAGATGAATAATAAAATCATTAATTTCATTGCGAGAAATTCACAAGAACAGAAGTTTAATCATATCCATGCGACAGGTATCGGCGACAGTATGAAAAGAATGAAAGAAAAGCTGGAAGGCTTAGGCATAAAGGAAGTAAATGCACCCTTGATTGATATTAGAGAGTATATAGATAACATGCCTGAAGTGCTGATTAGAGCAGATTTGGCTTTAACAAGAGCGGGAGCTTCAACAATTGCAGAACTGAAAGCGACGGGTACGCCTGCAATACTTGTACCTTCTCCGAATGTAACAGAGAATCATCAGGAAGAAAACGCACTAAAGATGCAAAACACCGGTGGAGCCGTAATGATAACGGAAAATGATTGTAACGGTGATGTGCTGTTTGACATGGTAACGGCAATTCTCAATAACAAGAGTAAACTGCAGGAAATGGCAAGGTCACAAAAGTCACAGTCCGTGCAGGATTCGGCATCAAGGATTATTGACATTGTTACCGGCAGGTTAAGCGATAGTATTAAAGGAGTATAAAATCATGGCGGGGAATAAGAAACGGCTGCACTCAACACCGATACCTTATGTTGCATTCGGCATAATACTTATTTCCTTGATGACAATTCTTGGTGCGGGTGCATTCTTAAGAACAAATGAAATCAGAGTCGAAGGCGTGGTAATGTACTCGCCCGAAGATATTGTTCTGGCATCAGGTATATCAGCCGGAGATAACTTGTTGTTTATCAGTGCTCAAAATGTGTCTCAAAACATACGCGCCGCGCTGCCTTTTGTAAATTCTGTACAAGTTACGAGGGCTTTGCCTAATACTGTACACATTGAGGTAACCGAAAGCGTAGCAGTAGCTGCGATTACATTTGCCGGTGAAATATACGTTATCGACTCATCGGGCAGAGTCCTTGCCCGCTTGCCAATCGCAACGCCGGAGCTTGAAGGAGTAAATATAGGTGACTTGATAGAAATGCGGGGGGTCGATATTGAGGAAACTGCGGTTGGAAACTTAGTACGACCGGTTTTCGGTTCGGAAACAAAGGTACAGTATATGCAAGACATCTTAATTGCTTTGGAACGGGATAATCAGATAGGTTATGTATCTTATCTTGATGTTTCAAACATAGTTAATGTGTTTTTCGGGTATCAAGGTATCTATAGAGTAATACTCGGAGGATCTACGAGTCTTCGCCCCAGCAACTTGAGGCACAAAATAGGTATGCTTGAAGATTCGGTGAATCAACTCAGAGAGCAATTTCCAAATATCCCCGGGAGAATACTCTGGGAGCATGAAACAGGCAGAGCAACCTTTGCTCCTGACTAAAGAAATATTAAAGAGATACTATTTGTAACTATTTAATAGAAAAGTATTGACCTTGGAAATAAAAACATATAGAATATCGGATGATGTGCAAATTCCATATTAATCAATACTATTAACAAAATCTTTATAATGTGAGTTTATTATGAAAAAGGATAATAAATCAGTACGGGAGGTTGAGTATATGGCGGTTTCAATAGAAAGCGCTCCTGACAATGTTGTTGTAATTAAGGTGGCGGGGGTTGGCGGTGCCGGTAATAATGTCGTCAACAGAATGGTTTCCGCCGGAACACAGGGTGTTGAGTTTATCGCTATCAATACTGACAAGCCCGCATTATCAGCATCAAACGCCTCTGCAAAGGTTCAAATAGGTGAAAAGCTGACAATGGGTCAAGGCGCAGGCTCAAGTCCGGAGATAGGAAAAAAAGCAGCGGAAGAGAGCAGAAACAATGTAGCAAAAGCTCTTGAAGACGCGGATATGGTCTTTATTGCCGGAGGAATGGGCGGAGGCACGGGAACAGGAGCTTCACCTGTGGTAGCTGATATCGCCCGCGAAGCTCAAGCTCTTACAGTAGGGGTCGTCACAAAGCCTTTCAGCTTTGAAGGCAGACGCCGTATGGAGCAAGCCGATGAAGGCATAAAAAACCTTCTTGGTAAAGTAGACTCATTGTTAGTCATCCCCAATGACAGGTTAAAAGCTGTATCAGATCAAAAGTTAACTTTTGCCAATGCCTTTGAAATAGCAGACGGTGTACTTCACCAGGCTGTTGTCAGCATTTCGGAGCTGATTAAGAAAACAGGTTTCATAAACCTTGACTTTGCCGATGTCACTTCCATTATGAAAGACGCAGGATATGCTCATATGGGAGTCGGTCATGCGGCAGGCAAGGGTAAAGCAGAGGAAGCTGCCCGTGCAGCAGTTACAAGCCCTCTGATGGAGACATCCATTGACGGAGCGAGAGGTGTTCTTGTAAACATCACCGGCTCAATAGACATAGACTTAGACGATGTAGAAGTCGCGGCAAGCCTTGTGGCAAAAGCAGCACATCCGGATGCGAATATTATTTTCGGTGCATCCTTTGATGAAGATATGGAAGATGAAATTAGAGTCGTTGTAATTGCAACACGTTTTGACGATTCACTCAAAATGAGCAGTAACGCAGGTGTGGCAACAAACAGCAGCAGCGGTTTTGGAAGCAGCCTTGGCAGCGGTCTTGGAAGCAGTTATGGCAGTACCCAAAGCAGTACTCCCGTCAGCAGCTCAGCGTCAAATGTTTTCGGGGAACAATACAGCGCAAAGAAACCGGAAGATATATTTACACCCGAACCTGCAGCACCACCGCCTCCGCCTCCGCCTCCACCGCCCCCGCCGCCTCCACCACCGCCGCCTCCTGAAGAGGAAGACCCGTTTGATACGATTTTCAAAATATTCAACTCAAAGTAACAACCGTTGGTTTAAGGCGGCGAAGAACGTTAATAGCGGTCTTCGCCGCATTTAAGTTAGGAGTAAGGTCAGTTTGAGCAAGGTAATAGCGGTAGCAAAAGACGTTATTTCAGTCTTCATAAACTATCCCATAGGACGCAGTGCCGCGGCTTTGTCATACTATCTGACGCTTACTGTATTTCCGTTCTTAATATGTGCCAGCGCAATAATAGGGATAGTTAATCTTCAAGAAACTGATGCACTTACAATACTTGAAGGTGTTATACCCGAAGCCGCCATAGATACGCTTTCAGACTATTTTGACTATATCACCAACAGCAGAACAGAGTTAATGTTAACAATCGGACTAGCGGCAATGTTGACTTCGTCATCAGCAGCTTTTCGTTCATTTACCGGAATCACCGGGGAAATTCAAGGGAAGATGCGTTTTACCGGATTATGGCGATGGGTGATCAGCTTCATTTTCTCAATTCTGCTTTTAGTTGCGATTTACGCATCGGCACTAATTGTTTTATCGGGAGAATGGCTGACAGGTTTTCTGGAATTACACTTTGACATAATTGAGTTAACGGCAATATGGAACTGGACAAGGTTTTTGCTGCTGTTTTTCTTACTCTTTGCCGTAATATACAGCGTATATCTGATATCTGCTCCAAAGCATGCTACAAGAATGTCGCGTTTACCGGGCGCGCTTACAGCGGCTATAGTATTGGTTATAGCGAGTATGCTTTTTTCACAACTCATAACATTTTCAATTCGATATGAAGTGCTGTACGGCTCTTTGGCGTCTTTTGTTATTCTAATGGTTTGGTTATACACATGTGCTTTGATACTGATTATGGCAAATGTCATAAATATCTCTGTAAGTAAGTTAAAAGAGGTGAAGAAAACTGAAAAACTATCTGAAACCGGAAAAGCCGGATGATTTTAAGGAAATATCCATACAAGGATTTGCGCATATAGGTGATGCGGTGTACGAACTAATGGTTCGTACATGGCTCTGCACAAACGGAACATCTACGGCAAAAAACCTACACAATAAAGCTGTGGCATTAGTTTCCGCAAAGGCTCAAGCTGTTGCGGCAGACGCGGTATTGTCAAGCCTGGATGAAGAAGAGCTCGCAGTCTATAAGCGAGGGCGAAACACGCATTTAAGCTCCGTACCAAAAGGTTCGACTCATGAGGAGTATCACGCCGCAACAGGAATTGAAGCACTGTTTGGTTATTTATATCTGGGTGGCAGAACCGATAGGTTAAACGAGTTGTTTGAAAGGATTTATAAAAATGCCTCTGGATGCAATATGCCTGACTGCAATAAAAAATGAATTGGCAGAGAGTATTACGGGTTCAAAAATAGATAAGATACAACAACCGGAACGTGATTTAATTATTTTCTCTCTCAGAGACAAAGGAAATCAATCATACAGGTTGCTTATATCCGCAGGTTCGGGTGATACAAGGGTGCACTTGACAGAGCATAAGTTTGACAATCCGCAAACGCCGCCGATGTTCTGTATGCTGCTCAGAAAGCATCTTACGGGCGCAAGAGTGATAAAGATTTCGCAGCCTCCGGCAGAGAGGGTGTTGATTTTTGAGCTGGAGTCGTTTAGCGTGCTTGGTGAGATTGTTGAAAAAAGGTTGATTGTAGAGCTTCTCGGACATCAGCCGAACATTGTACTGACCGGCAGTGATGGAATAATCATTGACTGTCTGCGTCGTGTCGGCGGTGAACTGAACGAGAAGAGATCGGTTTTACCGGGCTTGCTGTACCGTGCTCCACATCCGCAGGAAGGAAAGTATAACCCGCTTAATATGACAGGGGAGATGTTATGTGAGCTTCTTAAACATGCAAATGACGAACAGGTAGATAAATGGATGGTATCAACTTTTAACGCCTTTTCGCCGCTGATTTGCAGAGAGATTGTGTGGCGTGCTTATGGAGATACGGATTTACGGGTCGGAGATATCAGAGATAATGGAGAGGGATTAATAAATGCGTTTATTTCTCTGATAAAGCAAATTAACTTAAATAAGTTCGAGCCATGGCTTATTTCTACGGATACCGGCAAGCCTTTTGATTTTTCTTACACGCACATCATGCAATATGAAAAGAAATACTCTTCAAAGCTCGAGAGTAACTTTTCGCATCTGCTTGACAGCTTTTTTACTCTTTCAGCGAAACAGAAACGCATGAATCAACGAAGCGCAGCTACATTAAAAGTAATGACGAATGCACGCGACAGGCAGGTGCGCAAACTGACAGCACAAAAAGCAGAGCTTGATGAGACCTCAAAACGGGACTATTTACGTGAGTGCGGTGATTTGATTACAGCAAACTTGCATTCTATGAAGAAGGGTCAATCGACTTTGGTTGCGTGTGACTTTTTTGCGGACAATGGCAGTGGTTCGGATTTTGAGTGCAGTGGTGGTGTTAGAGAAATAAAACTTGATGCAATGAAAACTCCGCAACAAAATGCGGCTAAGTATTAAAGGCTTATACAAAAGCAAAAAATGCACGCAGCTTTCTTACTTCGCAAATTCAAAGCGGCGAAAAAGAGCTTGCTTATATTGAAAGTGTTATAGAACAGTTAAAACGCGTTGAGAATGAACAGGATATAGATGAAATCCGAAACGAGCTTTCACAAACAGGATATCTGAAAGCGTCCGCGCAACTTCGGCTGCCAAAGCAGTCAAAGCACCATAATCATAGTAAGCAGCAGGGTGGCAGGGTGCAAATGAAAGCAAAATCAAGTCATTCAGAATCAACTCCTTATCGTTTTACCTCTTCGGGCGGGTTTCGGATTTTTGCCGGTAAAAATAATGTTCAAAACGATAAACTGACCCTGAAAAATGCCGCAAGGTCAGACATTTGGCTTCATGCTCAGAAAATACACGGCTCCCATGTGATAATTTCCTGTGCAGGTACCACTCCTGATGATGACACAATAAAAGAAGCAGCCTCAATAGCTGCATATTATTCTGCTTCAAGAAGTGACGGCAAAGTGCCTGTTGACTATACGCTTGTGAAGAATGTAAAAAAGCCATCGGGAGGCAGACCGGGCATGGTGATATATAATGATTTTAAAACAATTATAACTGTTCCGGATGAAGATTTGGTAAAACGTTTGCGGTATAGTTAATATTATGTTAGAATCGGGAAGGGATATGTTTTATGGAAGAAATAACTATGAGTGTTGACAGGCTTGAGAACATTATCAGTGTTTTCGGGTCTTTTGATGAGAATTTGAAGTTAATTGAGCAGGAGTTTGGGGTCAGTATTATTGACAGAAACTCGGAGCTTACTATATCGGGTGAAGAGGAGAATATTCATTATACTCAGCGTACAATCAACGGTCTTCTGATGGTTGCAGCTAAGGGGGAGTCTATTGATTCGCAAAATGTTAAGTATATCATCAGCCTTGTAAGGGACGGTCATGATGATAAAATTGCCGATATCAGCAGGGACATTATTTGTATTTCCGCAAAAGGTAAACCTATCAAGGCAAAAACCCTGGGGCAAATGAAATATGTTGATGCAATTGCTAAAAATACTATTACACTTTCTATCGGTCCTGCGGGTACAGGCAAAACGTACCTGGCTGTGGCACATGCTGTAGCAGCATTTCGTGCAAAGGTTGTCAATAGGATAATTCTGACTCGACCCGCGGTTGAAGCAGGGGAGCGCCTCGGTTTTTTGCCGGGTGATTTACAAAGCAAGGTTGATCCGTACCTTCGACCTCTTTATGATGCACTCTTTGAGCTTTTAGGGGTCGATACATATAACAGATATCTCGAAAGAGGAAATATAGAAGTTGCCCCGCTTGCTTATATGCGGGGAAGAACCCTTGATGATTCGTTTATTATTCTCGATGAAGCGCAAAACACATCACGCGAACAAATGAAAATGTTCCTTACAAGACTGGGTTTTGGTTCAAAAATCGTAATAACAGGTGACATAACCCAAATTGACCTGCCGCCCGATAAAACAAGCGGTTTGAGAGACGCTATGAGAGTCCTCGAAAACGTCCCCGATATCGCAATTTGCAAGCTCTCATCAAAAGACGTCGTAAGACACGAACTGGTATCGCGAATAATCGAGGCTTATGATAAGCGGGAGAATAAGCCGAAAACTAGGATTTAAGGGTTAGTGAAGAGCTGAAAACTCAATAAATAGAAAGTTGAAAGTTGAAAATTGAATGTTAAGAAATACGATAATGTAAAGCATAAGGTATTTATGCACAGTGGCAAAGAAGCAATCTGCGGTACCTGTAAGCAGCTTATTATACAGGCGGTACAAGCGGTACTGCAATATGAGCGAGTGGATGTACCGTGTGTTGTTAGTGTGCTGATAACTGATGATGAAGTGATTAGAGACTATAACTATGAGTATAGAGGTTTAGATGAGCCGACTGATGTGCTTTCGTTTCCAATGCAGACGTTTAGAAAAGCAGGGTGGGGTGGTATTTATGACCCGGAGTTTGACGAAAGTACAGGAGAACTCACACTCGGTGATATAGTTATATCGTTGGAAACAATTAAAAGGTACGCTGCCGAATACGGAAATACAATTGAACATGAAACAGCATATATGATAATCCACTCAACATTGCATTTGCTGGGCTATGACCATGATGATGAGAGTAGTGATAGGATTATGCATAACAGGAGCAAAAAAGTAATACTTTATTTATTACGTAGCGGTGAGGAGTATTATATTTAAATTTCCAGTCGAGTTGGCGGACGGGAACTCAATAGAAGTATAAGTCAGCGAGAACGTAGTACGGCGTGTTTGAGAATGGAAATTTAAATATAATGCTGCGAGCGCAAGCGGATGGCTTGTTCACACCTTAAATAAGAGGAATATATATATAATGATAAACAAAGTGGCAATGATTACTATAGTCGGCAGAGCAAATTCAGGGAAATCTACTTTAACAAACAAACTGACAGGGGACAAGGTTGCTATTGTATCGCCGAAACCTCAGACGACTCGTAATCGTATTTTCGGTGTATTTACGCATAATGATACGCAAATGATACTTTTGGACACTCCGGGTTTTCACAAAGCTAAGACACGTCTTGGAGATTACATGGTGGGCGTTGTCAAGGAAAGTGTTGCGGACGTTGACGCTGTGGTTTTACTTGTTGAACCTGTAGATAACATAGGGACACAAGAAGAAATGTTAATTGAGCATATTAAGAAATCGAATGTACCCGCTATCCTTGTGATAAATAAAATAGATACGATCAAACCCGACTTAACTCTTCCGATTATTGAAAGATACTCACGACACTATAATTTCGACGCAATAGTACCGGTATCCGCTAAAAAAGGAGACGGGATACCTGAACTTCTTGAAATCTTCGAAAAATACGCAAAACAGGGATCGCAGCTCTTCCCGGACGGAATGACAACGGATCAGCCTGAAAGACAGATAATAGCGGAAATAATCCGTGAAAAGCTACTGATTTGCCTCGACAAAGAAATCCCGCACGGCACAGCAGTCGAGATAGCACTGTTCTCGGAACGGGGTGAAGAAGAAAATCCTATTATTGACGTTGATGCGACAATTTATTGTGAAAAGTCAAGCCACAAAGGAATGATAATAGGAAAAAACGGGGCGATGCTGAAAAAAATCGGACAATACGCAAGAGAAGATATCGAGCGCTTCATGGGAGCAAAAGTATTCTTACAGACATGGGTAAAGGTTAAAGAAAACTGGCGGGACAGCCAAACAATGATGAAGAATTTCGGGTATGTAAAATAATGTACATAAATACGACAGGTGTTATACTGCGAGAGGTGCAGTATATGGATACCAGTAAAATACTTACTGTTCTCACAAGCAGTGAAGGGAAGCTCACTGTATCCGCACATGGCGCACATCGTAAGAACAGTAAGCTTGCTGCAGTTACCGGACTGCTTGTTTTTTCGGAAATGACACTCTTTAAAAGAAAAGATAGATGGACTATAACCGAGGCGCGAAGCATAGAGCAATTTATAGGATTGCGTGATGACCTCAAGCTCCTTGCGCTCGGAACATATATCGCAGAGCTTACCGAAGCGGTTTCGGACGAAGACAGCCCGAATCCGGAGTTGCTGCCGCTCTGTCTCAACGCATTGTACGCACTAAGCGAAAAAATAAAAACACCGGAGTATGTAAAACCGGCATTTGAACTGCGGCTAATGGCAATCTCGGGATTTGAGCCCCTTTTGAGCCTTGAGGAAAATAACATATCCGACGAAAGCGCGATGGAAGACGGCATTTTAAGGTTAAGCTCCGGAGCATTGTGTGCAGCGGATTACATTTTGAGCTCGGATGCGAAGAAATTGTTTTCATTTAAACTAAGCGATGAAGCTCTTGGAGAGTTATCAAGAAAAACAGAGGGCTTCTTGCTGGCACATCTTGACAGACCTTTTAGAACACTGGATTATTACCATAAAATTTGACTCACCCGGGTACATGAACTGTTACGTTATTTCTGCCGTTCCTTTTTGCTAAATAAAGAGCATCGTCAGCATAATGGAGATAATCATTTAACGAACAGTTTTTTGTCGGCATATGAGTATTAACGCCAATACTTATGGTTATATTTGTGGATTTACCGTCATTAAATGTTATAAGCTTATTTTCTACATTGCTTCGTATTAATTCCGCAATCGTAATTGCATTGTCGGAATCGGTTTTTGGCAGTAGAACAATAAACTCTTCACCACCCCATCTGGCGGAAAAGTCAGTTGGACGTTTTGTTATACTGTCAATGATTTTTGCTACTTTTTGAAGAACGGTATCACCCATCAGATGACCGAATTCATCGTTACACTTTTTAAAGTGGTCAAGATCCATTACCAGCAGGCTAATTACCGTTTTCTCTCTTATTGCAAGTTTCCATTCTGATAAGAGGCGCTCGTGAAAGCTGCGTCTGTTGGGCAATCCCGTTAACTGATCTATCCTGCTTAGCTGTTCGATTTTTTTAATGTACTCAAGTATGCGGATTTGATTTTTGACCCGCTGCTTTACGACCTCCGGACTAAAAGGCTTTGTGATATAATCGGAGCCGCCCAGTAGGAGACCTTTGGTTTCGTCTTCCGGTCTTGACAATGCGGTTACGAAAATGACAGGAATATATCGTGTTGAGATGGCTTTTTTCAGCGCGACAATGGTATCAAATCCATCCATATCCGGCATAATGATATCAAGTATTATTAAATCCGGCGTTGTGGACTTTGCCAGTTCAATGCCTTCGTTCCCGCTCATGGCGACAAGTATCTTATAATCGGGAGATAAAATGCGCATAAGCGCAGCAATATTGACATCTGAATCGTCAATAATAAGAATTGTGTGTTTCTTTTGTTTCTTCATTCCTCCCGAAATTTCTGAAATAGTCATGATTTATCTATCACCCCCGTATCTGTGTAAATATCGTTGATTATATCATGTTAAAAAAAAAAAACATGAACAGTATATTACGAATTAATTTTGTTACAGAAAATCTATAAAAAATCGTAAAAAAGATAGTAAAAAGGCGGAAAAGTATAGAAAAAGCTTGACTTTTGTTTACTCGAATGTTAAATTATCTTTTGCCGCTTAGAATGGGTATATTAAGTGTGTGCAAAGTGTAATATTTTCAAAACGCAACACAATGCATTCCGCCTATAATAGCGAGTCTTACATTTAGTTTGAGGTGGAAAAAACATGTCACACGCAATATTTGAAACAGGCGGAAAGCAGTACAGGGTTAAAGAAGGCGATGAGATTTACATTGAAAAGCTTGATGCTGAAGATGGTGAAAAAATCAAGTTCGACAAAGTACTCGCAATCCTGAGCGAAACAAACCCGAAGATTGGATCTCCGTATATCAAAGGCGCCACGGTTACCGCTAAAGTAGTCAAAAGCGGAAAAGCAAAAAAAATCATAGTGTATAAAATGAAACGGAGAAAAGGCTATCACAGAAAACAAGGTCACAGACAGCCGTACACAAAAGTCATTATTGATAAAATTTCTGTAAGAGCAAGTAAGGCTAAAGCCGAACAAGAGACAGAAAAAGAATAGGAGTAAGAAATGGCACATAAAAAAGGAGTAGGTTCTACAAAAAACGGACGTGACAGCAAGTCGAAAAGACTCGGTCCGAAAAGAGCCGACGGACAATATGTTTTGGCGGGTAATATTCTCGTAAGACAACGAGGAACAAAAATACATCCGGGCATCAATGTCAGCCGTGGCAGTGATGATACGCTTTTTGCGCTTAAAAGCGGACGTGTAAGATTTGAGCCTTACGGGCGTGACCGCAAATGTGTTTCCGTATATGAGGAAGCTGCACAATAAAATATAAAGCAAAACGAAAGGACAGGAGTTTCAGACTGACCTGTCCTTCTTAGTTATTTTGACGGGCTATTCTTTGAAATCGGAATTTATTAGTTCGCAAAGAGTATCAACTGCCGTTTCTTCGTCGGGACCGTCTGCGATGATGCTGATTGTGGCGCCTTGTGCAACACCCAGTGAGAGTACGCCTAACAGGCTTTTGGCATTGACCCTTCGTTCATCTTTTTCAATCCAAATACTGCTTCTGTACTCGTTTGCTTTTTGAATAAGAAATGTTGCGGGTCTTGCGTGCAGACCAACAGGTTTCATTATCGTGGCCTTCTTCTCGTACATTGGTTAAGTTCCTCCTCAACTATGTTATCACTACTGTATCAAATACCAGCTGAAACGTCAAGTTTGATTTTTAAAATTCAACAATTGTTACTCCGTCTTCACCTTCACCATATAGACCAAGGCGGAAGGATTTTATGCCTCGTTGCTCACGTTTTAAGTAATTATGTACTGCCTTGCGAAGAACACCTGTACCTTTGCCGTGTATTATCGTCACTATATTAAGTTTTGCCATACGGGCATTATCCAGAAAACGCTCCAATGCATGTAATGCCTCGTCGGAATTCATTCCCCGCAAATCAATCTCCGGTTTAATGACAGCATTTCTCAGAGTTGCTTGAGACTTGCCGGTGTGCCTTCTTGCTTCATCTTGTGTGTCGTTTGCTACAAGAGACACATCTTCGGTATTTGCCGTTACTTTAATTATACCTGCTTGAAGAGTCAGCACATTATCCGGGTTGATTGAAATAACATCCGCGAGAGTACCGAGGCTTCGCAGCATTACTTTGTCACCGGGTACAATCTTCCCGGACAGCGGTTTATGCTCGATTTCTTCTATGGGGGTATCGAGTGAGCTTTCAGCCTCGTTTAGTTTTCGCAGCATCTCCGCCTTGGATTCATTCAGTCTAAGTTGGTCAGCGTTTTGTGTAGCTTCGATGCGTAATTGCTGCAGTTCATTCATCACCGATTCAGCCACTTTTCTTGCATCCTTGATGATAAGATTTGCTTCGCGCTTTGCGATTTTTGCGGCTTTACTTCGCTCGATGTCAAGCTGTTTTTTCAACTCCAGAGCTTTTTGTCTATCGATATCTGCTTCGCGAAGTAATTTTACGGTTTCGTTCTTTTCGCTTTCCAGTGTCAGACGTGTTTGTTCCAAGTCCGAGAGTGCATCTTCAAAAGCGGCATTTTCTGTGCTTACTCTCTTTCTTGCATCCTCAATTATATCATCGGGTAATCCCAGTCTTTTTGATATAGCAAAAGCATTGGACTTTCCGGGTATTCCGATTATCAGCTTATAAGTTGGCTGCAGCGTTTCGACGTCAAATTCACATGATGCATTTACAACTCCTTTTGTTGTAACGGCAAAGCCTTTAAGTTCCGCATAATGTGTTGTCGCCGCAATCAAAGAACCTTTCCGCCTTGCATGTTCGATTATTGATATAGCCAGTGCCGCACCTTCGACGGGATCTGTTCCTGCACCTAGTTCATCAAACATTATCAGCGAATCGGATTCGCTGCCGTCGAGGATTTTTACGATGTTTGTCATATGTGATGAAAAGGTTGAAAGAGACTGCTCAATGGATTGCTCATCGCCGATGTCGGCGAGGATTGAGCTGAATACAGGTACGATACTTCCGTCCCGGGCAGGGATATGAAGCCCGCACTGCGTCATTGCGCATAAAAGACCCAGTGTTTTAAGAGTTACTGTCTTTCCTCCTGTATTCGGTCCTGTTATAACGAGTGTGTCAAACTCGCCACCGAGTCTTATATCGACAGGGATAACACTTTTGGCAGAAAGCAGAGGATGACGGGCGTTATTAAGCAAAACATGTTTTTCATCTGATAACTCCGGCTCTATGGAATCAAGTTTGTATGATAGTTTGGCTTTCGCGAATATGAAATCAAGCTTGGTGAGTATTTCAAAATTGTTTACAAGGCTATCGCCATGGTCTGATACATCAGCCGATAACTCCGCAAGTATTCGCTCGATTTCCTGTTTCTCACGTGCTGCAAGCTCCCGAAGTTCATTGTTTATATTTACTACTGTCATTGGTTCAATAAACTGTGTTGCACCCGAAGAAGATATATCATGCACAAGCCCCGGTACACTGCCTTTGTGCTCTGCCTTTACCGGTACTACAAACCTGTCGTTTCTCATTGTAATTATAGGTTCCTGCAATGCTTTTGCATAAGCCGGGGAGGTAATAATCTTGTTGAGTGTTTGGCGGATTTTTTCACTTGACAGCCGCATATGCCTACGAATATCTGCCAGTTCACGACTGGCATTATCGGATATTTCTTCCTCCGATACTATCGCTGTAGATATTTTATTTTCGAGCGGTTTTATGGAATATAGAGAGTTAAACAAATAATCAAGAGCAGTTCTTTCTGCTTCTCTTTCATTTGCAGAGTAAGAAATTGCCGCAACCGTCGCTCTGAGCAACTGCAATACATCAAGCAATTCTCTGGTATTTAAAGACCCGCCTAAATTTGCACGCTTGATTGAGCTTCGGATATCTTTTAAACCGGAAAAAGGCGGACTCTGCTTTAAAACCATCATATTCTTTGCTGCCGTCGTTTCTGCAAGAAGTGTTTGCACAGAGCTAATATCAACACTCGGACGCAGCCCCAGTGCTGCGTCCTTTGCGGCTTCACTGACAGCTTCTGCTGCCAGCATGTTAAGTATTTCGGGAAGCTCGAGTATATTAAGTGATTTCTCAAATAGTGTCATTGATAATTGTCCATTCATTGCTGCTGTTTTATGTAATAATCTCCATCGTATCTCTGGCTATAACGAGTTCTTCATTTGTTGGTATTGCGAATACTTTTACTTTTGAGCCATTTCCTGTTATGTCGAGAAAATCGACAGCTCTTACGGCATTTGCCTCATCGTTGATAACAACCCCTATTCCGCTCAGCCTGTCGCAAATTGCTTTGCGTATATAGGGGGAGTTTTCACCGATGCCTGCGGTGAATACAAGAGCATCAAGCCCGCCGAGCGTAACAATATATGAGCCGATAAATTTAGCGACCTGATAGCTGAAAACATCAAGAGCAAGTTTGGCACGGTGATCAGCATCGGTTTTTTCTTTAGTGCTGCCGTCGCTGATATCAATACCTGCTGCTGTTTCAATATCGCGGAAATCAGAAGATTTGCCGTAAATACCGAGTACACCCGATTTTTTGTTGAGAACATCCATAGTTTCTTTTATTGCCGTACCTTCGATTGCTGCGATAATGTCTACAAGTGAAGGGTCAACGCTGCCGCATCTTGTTCCCATGGGAACACCTTCAAGCGGTGTTACACCCATTGTTGTATCTATTGATTTGCCATCTTTAATCGCAGCCAGTGATGAGCCGTTGCCCAAATGGCATGTAATGATTTTTGTGCCTTCCGCTTTGCCGCCAAGCCGTTCAATTGCAAGTGCGGATACATAACGGTGAGAAGTGCCGTGGAAACCGTAACGACGGATGTCGTTTTCTTCGTAGTATTTATAAGGTATCGGATATATGTAAGCCTCTTCGGGAATAGTATGGTGGAAGGAGGTATCAAAAACAGCAACCTGAGGAACTGCGGGCATTGACTCGCGGCAGGCGTTTATACCCATTAAATTTGCGGGAATATGCAAAGGAGCAAGCCTGATACAATCCTCAAGTACAGCAATAACATCTTCGTCAATTAATGCACTTGCAAAAAACTTACGCCCGCCGTGTACGGTTCTGTGCCCTACAGCGTTGATTTCTGAAAGACTGCCGATAACCCCGTAATCATCGGATGTTAACTTTTCGATAACTGCCGATATTGCTTCTGCATGTGTAGGCAGATGGATATCGCTGTCGAAAACAGACTTACCATTTCCGACGGGGGTGTGTTTTAGATGACCATCAAGCCCGATTCTGTCACAATTTCCTTTTGCCAGGATTTTTTCTGTTTTCATGTCAAACAACTGGTATTTCAGAGAGGAACTGCCTGCATTAATTACTAATACGTTCATTACATAACCCCTTGATAAAAATTTTGATTTAGAATAAAATGAATATACCAAACCAAAATCAAGTATAGTATAGAATCGTTTTTATTTCAAGAGGAAGAATTGTGAAAACAGCCGGAATTATTTGTGAGTACAATCCGTTCCATCTCGGGCATTTGGGGCATATAGAAAAGACAAAAGAAATTATATACGACACCCACGGTTCCGATGTTGCTGTTGTATGCGTTATGAGCGGTAACTTTGTTCAACGCGGGGATTTTGCCATCTTTAATAAGCAAGCAAGAGCAAAAATGGCTATACTCAGCGGTGCGGATTTGGTTATCGAACTACCGACCCCATATGTGCTGCAGTCTGCCGAAGGTTTTACGAAAGCCGGGGTTTACCTGTTGGATAAATTGGGTGTATGCGATTATGTATCCTTCGGAAGTGAATTGGGAGATATTAATGTTCTGCGCTGCGCTGCCGATGCGATTGCTTCTGAAGCGGCAAATGAACTAACCAGACAATGGCTTGACACAGGAATATCATATGCATCGGCACAGCAAAAAGCCGCTAATGCAGTGATGGGAGTGCAAGGGGAAGTATTCAACACGCCAAACAACGTTTTGGGAATAGAGTATATCAAGGCATTAAATTGCTATGCATCTAAGATAGAACCGATAACAGTAAAGCGAACAGGCGGTCAACACGATAGTGATGCCGGATACTCCGCATCTGCAGTTCGCAAGCAGTTGTTAGGCGACGGTTTACCAATATCGTTGATGCCCGACTCTGTATCTGTCATATGTACGGATGAAATATCATCGGGCAGGGGTCCGGTATCTGTAAATCATGCAGAACAGGCTATATTGTCACGCTTACGTGCAATTGAAGACTATTCTTTCATACCAAACATATCAGAAGGCCTGGAAAAACGTTTCAAACGCTACGCAACAACTGAAGCCTCAATATCATCAATTCTTAAAAAAGTAAAAACCAAACGCTACACAATGGCAAGAATAAGGCGAATACTAATGTGTGCAGCTTTAGGTATAACGAAAGAGTGCATTATAAAACCACCGCCATATATAAGGGTTCTGGCCATGAATGCCACGGGAATGAAACTCTTAAACAAAGCCCGGATAAAAGCAAAACTGCCGGTTATAACAAAACCGGCATCTGTATATGATTTGAACGATACGGCTGTAAAATTGTTTGAACTTGAGGCATCAGCAACAGACTTCTATGTATTGGCGTACCCGAAAGTAGAGGCAAGAAAAGGGGCACAAGAATGGCGCACATCACCGATAATCAATCCCGGAAGTTCTGATGTCTTTCTCTAATTAAATCGTTTTTTGCTTCTCTAATTCTGCGCAGGCGTTTAGCGCGCACTATGTTATACCTGACTACCAGTAAAATATATATAATCAGCAGCCCGCCAAGAATTAACATTACGGTTCTTGCTGCGGATGATGATAAAAGATCCCATACATGACCTCTGATATATTCAACACCACTTAAGCTGATGTTAGTATTCGCAACAAGATTTGTTCTTGCATATATAACACCGTCGCGTGAAATGACAACTTCACCAAGGATTTCACCGGCTTCTATCGGAGCTACAAGGGGTTCGTCGTTTTCTTTCGAAAAAATCGTTATATCCCTTATAAACACATCAGTCGGAACAGCGTTGTTGAGCAACAGGGATAAAGGTTCCTCAGGCCTGACATTGACAAAATCCGCGCCTGACCCGTGTAAAACCGGCACTCTATCCAGCAGATCGGTTATCTTCAAGACATCCCGCCACGCAAAATTTGTGTAGCCCCATTGAAATAACCTTAAGGTTTCGGAGTAGCTGCGAATATCTGTCGACTCATCCTCAAAGATATGAACATTGGAACCGAGAATCACAGAAATTAAGGCAAGACCGTCTTCTTCCGCAAAAGCAATCAGTGAGTACCCGCCTTCAAAGGTAGCACTGTCCCTGCCTGAAATTGAGTTTCTGTAATAATATCTGCTGCTTTGATTCAAAAGTGAGTTTGATGTTGTCAGAACGCGCGCTTCTGTTTCTTCAAGACCTTCCGTAGCATGCCGGAATGTGCTTGCTACTTCGGCAAAAAGCGCGTTTCTCATAGCCTCGCTGAAGATTAAATACATATCATATGCCGTTGTATACTGCGACTCACTGTACTTTCCGTGCGGGTTAACAAATCTTGTGTTTTCCGCGCCTATCAGGACAGCTTTTTCGTTCATCATTGCGACAAAAGAGGTGATAGTTCCGCCAAGGCGCAGGGCAATCATATTACATGCTTCGCTTGCGTTACCTACAAACGCACTGTACATCAGGTCAATAAACGTCATAACCTCACCGGGTTCAATATTCTGCGTTGTACTGTTCTCACCGATATCGTGCCATGCGCTTTCAGTCATCGTGATGAGCTCATGATCACTTACTTCATCGTTTTCAACAGCTTGCGCGGCAAGAAGAAGTGTCATAATCACCGTCAAAGAATCAGCAGGATGACGCATGTGCATGTTATCTTCAAATAATATTAACCCGCTATCCTTTTCGGCAAGTACAGCAGCACGAGCAACCAAGCCGTCAAAAGAAGCAGAGGCTGATGCGGGAAAGCTCGAACCTGCCTGCAAAAGGAATGCAACTAATAAAAAACCTGCGATTTTCCTCAACATCTAAATACTCCGATATGCAATGAATTCATTTTTATTATATCACAAAAGCATTCGCTGTAAATATTTCTTTTTTTCATAGTAATATTTTTGTGAATATGATACAATTATAAGGGTCAAAGACAAATTGTAGAAAAATTACAACTTTGGCTGCCCCCGTTTCAGACTTTTCAAAGTTAAGAAAGAATATGGGGGATTAAAAAATGAGATTAAGACGTTTGGAAATTGTAGTAATTGGTGTGACATTAGCGTTTGCGTTGTTTATGGGAGGCTTTTTTACCGGAAGAAGCTGGAGTGCGGTAAACATAATGCCGGTTACACAACAAAGAGAAGAGCCGCAGAATCCCGGCAGCGTTTCAGTTCAACTGCCCGATACAACATCGCAATCAGGCAGTACCGCCGCTGCATCCGAGACAACAACTAATGAAGCTTCACAAGCTGAAAGCACCGCAACAGCGAATGAAGCACCGGTACACGATGCAAGTACAGAAGCTGTGGGTGTGCCAAGAAGCGGTGATGGAAAGATAAACATAAACCTTGCATCGCAATCAGAGCTTACGGATCTTCCGGGAATAGGAAGCGTACTGGCATCACGAATTATAGATTATCGCAGGCAACACGGCGATTTCTTAAGAATCGAAGATTTAAGAAACGTTTCAGGTATCGGTGAAAAAAGATACGAAGCCATAATGGACAAAATAACTGTAGGATAAAGGAAAGCGGAAGATGAACATTTTAGTAGTTGATGACGAGAAGTTACTGGTGAAGGGTATAAAGTTTAACCTCGAAAATGAAGGTTATCAGGTCGATGCCGCATATGACGGTCTTGAAGCTGTAGAGCTTGCACGCAGCGGAGCTTATGACCTGATTATACTCGACGTAATGATGCCGGAGCTTGACGGTTTGGAAGCATGCATGAGGATACGGGAATTTTCTACTGTACCGATAATTATGCTCACCGCACGCGGTGAAGATATGGACAAAATAATAGGGTTTGAATATGGTGCTGACGACTACATAACAAAACCATTTAACATTTTGGAGCTTAAGGCCAGAATACGCGCTCTTTTAAGACGGAGTGCACTTGTCAATAATGTTACGGAATCCGTATTGATTGTCGGTCATATAACGTTAGACACAGAGAAACGTATTGCTGTAAAAAACGATGAACATGTTGAATTGACCGTAAAAGAGTTTGACGTTTTTGAGTTACTATCCAAAAATCCGGGCCGTGTTTACAGCAGAGAAACTTTACTTAATATCATATGGGGATATGAGTATCAAGGCGATATAAGAACAGTCGATGTTCACATACGCCGTTTACGCGAGAAGCTTGAAGAGAATCCGGCTGAACCGGAACATATCATGACCAAGTGGGGAGTGGGGTACTATATCAGAGGCTAACGCTATAAATCACGACATTGTATCGAAACCTACAGTTAGAAAGCTAAAATTCTTCAGCAGTATACGTACAAGATTTGCGCTTACGTATTTTGCTGTTGTTGTGGTTGTTCTTGTTTTGATAAATACGTATTTTTTATTTGCATCGCGGGATATGATATTTTCATTTAAAGAAGAACTGGTACAGAGACAGGCATCACTTATATCGTCAAGTATGGAAGAAACATTTGTCGACGCAGAGCTATCTATTGAAGATGAGGAAACAGTCGCCGGGATTGTTTCACGTCTGGATGTTGCGGGAGAGATGCAAATTGTAATCACGGATGCTGTCGGTACTGTTATATATGACCCTACCGGCAGAGCTTTCCGGCGGGACTTTCCGATGGAGCTTATGGATAGAGCACTTACCGAATATGATATATTTTACTCTCGTTTTTCTAACGGCACATTTTACAGTATTGCATTAACACCTATTATGAGCCAAGGTATGGCAATCGGTGTGGTTTCCGTGTTTGATACAGATACAAACCAAGGTTCAATGCTTTTGGGAATGCAGAGCACCATTGGAAATATCTCAGTAATTATCATTATCATTTCTTTGGTAATAACATCGCTTATTTTATGGTCTGTTGTACGGCGTGTTAACAGTATAGTCAGTGCTATAGAATCAGTCAGGGAAGGCGAGTACAGCTACCAGATAGCAATGAAAGGAAACGACGAATTTGCCCGCCTGGGTGATGAGTTTGACAGCCTGACAGGCAGGCTGAGAGAAACGGACGAAGTGAGGCGGCGTTTTGTCGCAGATGCATCACACGAGTTGAAAACACCTCTTGCCTCAATTCGTTTATTGACAGACAGTATACTTCAAAATAAAGATATTGAGCGCGAAACAGTTTTGGAGTTCATCGGCGATATAGGCATGGAAGCAGATCGCCTGGAAAGAACAACGGGTAAGTTAATGTCTTTGACGAGACTGGACAGTCAACTGTCTGATGAACTTAAACGTGTTGACATGAAAGCGTCTGTTGAGGCTACACTGAGAATGTTAAGACCGCTTGCCACTACGAAGGGATTAATACTAAGGTCGGCGTTGTCTGACGATTGCTTTATTTTGGCTACAGACGATCTTGTTCACCATGTCGTTTTTAACCTTGTGGAAAATGCAATAAAATACAATCAGCCCGACGGGAGTGTTTACGTCAGGCTTGAATCAATTGACAGAGTTGTGGTCCTGACTGTTAAAGACAGGGGAGTAGGTGTTCCTGAAGAAGATATCCCGCATCTTTTTGACAGATTCTACAGAGTCGACAAAGCCCGCTCCCGCGATGCAGGCGGCAGCGGTCTGGGTCTCGCAATAGTAAAGGATACGGTAACGGAGCTGGGAGGAAGAGTAAAGGCTGAGAAGCGCAAAGGTGGTGGCATGAGTTTTCATGTTATATTTGAAAAATACAGGGGATAGAGGGTAATAATATTATGTAGGGGCGACCGCCCCCGGTCGCCCGCGAGAGTGCAATAAACCGAAAACGGGCGACCGAGGGCGGTCGCCCCTACAAGAAGAAAATTAAAACAATAAGACCGATCTTATACCAATATCTTTTCCCCTACAACATGGACCTTCAACAAATTTGTAGTACCTGAATGACCTACGGGTACGCCTGCTGTCAGCACAACCAGTTCACCTTTTTCAAGGAGACCGGCATCCATAGCCGCATCCAGCGCGTGATTAAACAATTCGTTTGTTTCGGTTTCCTGCTCCGTTAAAAGCGGGATTATACCCCAGTTCAGTTTCAGTTGACGTTGTACGGTAGCGTCAGGTGTGCAGGCTATAATCGGGCATGTCGGGCGGTATTTTGTGACGTTTTGTGCGGTATTTCCTGAAAGAGAAACGGTCAAAATCGCAGCAGCGCGCAGGTCATGTGATGTGGTGACTGTTGCATGTGATATCGCGTTTGTTATTGAAGGCTCGGATTTATATTCACCTTGTTGGAAACGTTCGTTGTAATCGATTGATTTTTCGATTCTTTCGGTGATTTTCGCCATTGCTTTAAATGCCTCAACGGGATATTTTCCGACAGCAGTTTCACCGGATAACATAATTGCGCTGGTACCATCATAAATCGCGTTTGCGACATCAGAAGTTTCCGCTCGTGTCGGTCTCGGGTTTACAATCATTGACTCCAGCATTTGTGTTGCGGTTATTACAGGCTTACCTTGTTGTAATGTACGTGTTATTAAATCCTTTTGGATTATCGGCAGCTCCTCATATTCGACCTCGACTCCAAGATCGCCGCGAGCAATCATTATTCCGTCGCAGGCTTCCAATATCGAATCAACATTGTGGACACCCTCGGCATTTTCTATCTTTGCGATTATCTTGATTCTATTTCTGCTGTTAACGCGGTTTATCTCATCACGTATCTCACTTACATCTTTTGCATTTCGGACAAAAGAAGCGGCGATAAAATCAAAGTCATTTTCTACAATAAAGCGCAAATCAAGACGGTCTTTTGCACAGATATACGGAATATCAAGCCTTACACCGGGTACATTAACCCCCTTGTTGTTTGAAATATATCCGCCGTTGACAATTTTGGTCAGAATGTTCATGCCTGAAACGGACTCCACAATCAGTTCAATAAGACCGTCATCAAGCAATATACGGGTTCCTTTACTGACTTCTTCGGGCAATCCGCTGTAAGATATTCCGGCGCGTGTAGCGTTGCCTACAACAGAGTCGGCTGTAAGCGTGAAGGTCTTTCCCGCTATTAGATCAACACCACCGTTTTCAAAGGTTGTCAGCCGGATTTCAGGCCCTTTGGTATCTGCGAGCAATGCGACAGTTGCTCCTTTTTCTGCGCAAATCTCACGTAATAATGAAGCGCGCAGCTTCTGCTCCTCATGTGTACCATGCGAAAAGTTAAACCGTGCCACATCAAGCCCTGCATCAACCAATGTATGAAGAACATCGGGAGAATCGGTAGCCGGTCCCAAAGTCGAAACAATCTTAGTTCTTCTCATAAAATTTTTCCTTTATTAACTAACACATCGTCATTGCGGGCTTGATCCGCAATCCCCTTGACAATGCGGACTTCATGGGATTGCGGCTCGGAGGCCGCAATGACGGTTCGTTGTATCTTGCCTTTTGCTACTGCTTAATATTATTTATTGTCTACATTATATGCATGTAAGGTCAGGTCGAGAACCTTGTTTGAGTAAGCCCACTCATTGTCATACCATGACAGGACCTTTACGAAGGTGTCGTTTAATTGAATGCCTGCTGTAGCATCGAAGATTGATGTGTGGGGGTCGCCGTTGAAGTCTGAAGAAACGACGGCTTCATCCGTGTACGCGAGGATTCCTTTGAGTTCGTTTTCTGAAGCACGTTTCATTTCGGCGCAAATTTCATCGTATTTTGCCGGTGTTTTGAGATTTACTGTCAGGTCTACAACGGAAACATTAAGTGTCGGGACACGCATTGACATACCTGTTAATTTACCATTAAGCTCCGGAATAACAACACCGACGGCTTTTGCCGCGCCTGTTGAGGAGGGGATGATATTGCCTGATGCCGCTCTTCCGCCGCGCCAGTCCTTGCTGGAAATACCGTCAACAGTTTTTTGTGTAGCTGTAGTGGCGTGAACTGTTGTCATAAGTCCCGACTCGATGCCCCACTTGTCGTTGAGCACTTTTGCCAGGGGTGCCAGACAGTTTGTCGTGCACGATGCATTTGAAATGACAGGCATTGAACTGTCGTATTTGTCTTCGTTAACGCCCATTACAAACATTGGAATATCGGTTGTTGGGGATGTTATGATTACTTTTTTTACGCCTGCTTTGAGGTGCAGCTCTGCTTTGTCTTTTTTTGTGAACACTCCTGTTGCGTCAACAAGATACTCGACACCCCACTTTGTCCACGGAATAGACTCCGCATCAAAGCTGGAGTAGGTGACTATGGATTTTCCGTCAACGACAAGACTGTTATCCGTGTAGGATACATCGTGATTGAATCTGCCGTGAAGTGTGTCGTACTTTAGCATGTATGCCATATACTCCGGATTCATGCCGTCATTAATTGCAGCTACTTCGATTCCTCTTTCGAAAGCGGCTCTGAAGACCAATCTCCCGATTCTGCCAAACCCTGTGATACCTATTTTCAAGCTCATGAAAATTCCTCCGATTATTTATTTTGATTTTGCAGAAACAATTATACTTGTTATACGTTAAAAAATCAAAGAAATTATTTTTATTTTACACTATTTTTACGTATGAATTTTAACACTTGCATCGGCGAAATGATTGATATTACACAATAAACGATGAAAAGGTTGAATTATCACACGAATTTTGGTATAATGCGAAGTTGAGGAATTGAACAAAACGCGGAAAAAACGGATATACACTCGTCTGACAGGAAGTATCAATGGAAAAAAAGGTAGGAATATATGTACATATTCCATTTTGTAAGAGTAAATGCGCTTACTGTAACTTTTATTCACTCTCGTCATTTAAAGGCGGAGACAAATTAATACCCGATTATCAAACAGCCGTAATAAAACATATTGAGGAGTATGCCGCACAACTCGACGGATATCTGATTGACACTGTATATTTCGGTGGCGGTACTCCCAGTTACTATGGCACTTCCAGATTGATAAACATACTAAGTGCTTTGAAAAATAACGGTCATGTGCTGCTCGACTCTGAAATAACAGCGGAAGTAAATCCCGGAAGCATAAGCAGGGAAGAGCTGATAAAGCTCAGACGTGCGGGATTCAACAGGCTTTCAATCGGTATACAATGCGCGGATAACACAACACTCAATACACTCGGAAGAACTCACACGTTCGAAGATGCCGAAAGTACATTCAATGAAGCAAGGCGCGCAGGCTTCAAAAACATCAGCGTAGACATAATATTCGGTTTACCCTCACAAGACAAAGACTCATGGGCACAAACAATTCAGCGTATCGCAGGGTTAAAAGCGGAGCACATTTCATGCTACAGCTTGAAAATAGAAGAGGGTACCGAGCTTTATACGTTCAAAGACTCACCTTTTATCCCCGATGACGATACACAAGCAGACATGTACCTATATGCAGTAGATATGCTGGCAAGGTTTGGATACAGACAATATGAAATATCGAACTTTGCAAGGCGCGGATTTGAATCAAAACACAATATGAAATACTGGCTGGGTGAAGAGTACATAGGCTTCGGTTCGGGAGCACACTCATATGTAGGGCAATGCAGATACAGCTTTACCGAAGATGTTGAGGAGTATATCGAACAAGTCGGGCTGGGTAGGACTATAGTTGAGCACGACGAACAAATGTCAGATTTCGAAAACGCGGGTGAATACCTGATGCTCCGGCTTCGAACAACTCACGGCATATCCGAAGATGAATACTACAATATTTACAGGCTAAAAATGGACTTTGTACTTGAACTGCTGAAAAAATACGAGCAAAGCGGCTGGACATACTACAAAGAGGGACGGTGGAAATTTACTCCGGTGGGATTTTTACTTTCCAATATGCTAATCGGCGAATTGCTGGACGCGCAAACAAGACAAAGGACACAAATAAGCAAACCGTGGCAGACCGAATCCGCGGGTGAAGATGCTCAAATGACACTCTTCGACAAGCGCCCGGTGGCAGCAGGACTCTTCGGAGGAAGAAGACTTATAGGAAGAAACGAATTTTCTTAATATAGAAATTACCTGTTTGAATGGGAGAATTAAGCGTGAAACTAGTAAGCTCAATAAATAGAAACAGAAGACCGGGCAACCAGGCACCCCGCAGTGTACCGCAATACAAAAACGGTCCTGCAGATAGAAACCCCGCGACAGCCGGAGCAACGGTAGGGAGCAAAGCAGCACCGGTTTATCAAACCGCACAAAAAAGCAATGCAGTAAAACCGGTAGTAAAGAAAAAGTCACCGATTAAGGCAATATTGATATCATTAACAGTTGTTGTAGTCTTGATTTGCGGATTGTTTATAGCATTGGCTTTTTATGTGGATTCACTTGACACTGTATTTCCGAATGTTTGGGCAGACGGAATCAACGTATCGGGTATGACATTTGATGAAACCGTACAGCATTTGATTAACGAGGGTTATGAGAGTAATGTCGATGATGTGGCAGCTACAGTGGTTTTCCCGGACCAAAGCAGCTTTTCCGTAACGGGAAACGAAGTCGGTTTATCGCTTGATGCTACGGAAGCGGCTTCGACGGTATTCTCATTCGGAAGAAGCGAGACATTTATTAACAGTACCATTACATATATAGAATCACTTTTTGAAAGAACAGAGCTTGATGGCTTAAGCACTCCCAGTCTCGATGATACGATTGTGCGTACACTTGCGGCAGAGTATGCGCATAATTTCAATATTACATTGTTTGACAGTAATTTGGAAATAACCGATGAAAGCATAACAATCGTCAAAGGCACCGGACTAAAAGCTGCCGATGAAAATGAAGTTTTCAATTTTGCGATTTATACACTACTAAAAGCAGTTGAAGAAAATGATCACCTGACTGCATATTACACACCTGAAGCAATTGTTGAAGATGGTGTAGATTTGGTATTATTGTTTGAAACGATACATATAGAGCCGGTATCATCGGAATTAGACTTGGATACATTGCTGGCAACCGAGAGTTCAGAAGGACGGACTTTTGACCTTGACGAAGCGAAGGTCAAGCTCTCAAATGCAACAAACGGCATGACCATTGTTATACCTATATTTTCTCTTTACCCCGAATTGACGCAAGAAGAAATGCAAGAGAGACTCTTTCGTGATGTACTCTCCGAAAGTACATCAACACTTAATAACAACACAGCAAACAGGATAAATAATGTAAAACGCGCAGCGGAAGAAATAAACGGGACGGTCTTAAAGCCCGGAGATACATTCTCTTTTAACGAGGTTGTCGGCCAACGTACAATTGAACGAGGCTTCCGTTTAGCCAACGTTATCAGAAACGGGGTTTTTGTGGAAGCCCCGGGAGGCGGAATCTGTCAAGTTTCGTCAACATTACATGATGCTGTCTTGCATACACATCTTAGAATCGTTGAAAGGACAGCACATGGTCTTAGAATTGCATATATGCCTTTAGCGGAAGAAGGAATGATGAGTGATCACAGTCCAACCGGAGATGAATGGGTCAAGGAAGTTGGCGGCAGACGTTTCGCAAATGACGCGACAGTTTCATGGGGAACTATGGATTATAAATTCCAAAACAATTTAGAGTATCCCGTGAGAATAGAAGCATTCGTAAGTGGTCTGTTTTTAACAGTGAGACTTCACGGAACAAATCTGGACGGGTCATTTATTCGAACTGAAACAATAATATTAAGTAAAACGGAAAGAGTTATTGAAGAACGGGAGGATTCCGAGCTTCCGGTTGGAACCAGAGTTGTTATGCCCGGCTCCAGCGGACAAAGCGGCTACAGGGCCGAAGTCTGGAAACGGCACTATTCCGCTGATGGCGAACTGCTCAGCAGAGATCGTGTAGGGACAAGCACATACCGTGCGCAAAACAGAGTATATCTCAACGGAACCGCAGTGCCGTATGTGCCGGATTATACAGATGGAGGTGATACCGGTGACGGCAATACCGGTGATGACAATACAGACTAAGCACCATGGTAATGAGATAAAGAAGACAGATATATAATGCGTCAATGATTATATTCAACACATGAAGTGAATAATAGAATTTTGGAGGGTTTTATGAGTAAAGAGGGAACAGTTGGTTATAACAAGAAATCAGTTGCCGATATTGACGTTAAAGGCAAAAAAGTATTGCTGCGGTGTGACTTTAACGTTCCGGTTGACAAAGAAACAGGGAAGATAAGGGATGAAGGACGAATCATAGCAGCCTTACCCACTATAAACTACCTTTTAGAGCACGGTGCCGCAGTGATTGCCTGCTCACATTTCGGCAGACCGAAAGGTGAGTTTAAACCCGAATTTTCTCTTGCACCGGTTGCCGAGAGTCTCTCAAAACATCTCGGAAAACCCGTAAAAATGGCAAAAGACGTTGTCGGAGAAGACGCAACCCGGCTTGCCGCTGAGTTAAAACCGGGCGAGATAATGCTGCTGGAAAACACCCGCTTTCACGCGGAAGAAGAAAAAAACGACCCGGAGTTTGCAAAAAAACTTGCAAGCATGGCAGATATATTTGTATCGGACGCATTCGGCAGCGTACACCGCGCTCACGCATCAACAGAAGGAGTATCACACTACCTGCCGGCGGTTTCGGGTTTTTTATTGAAAAAAGAACTCGATCACATCGGAGGGGCAATATCCTCCCCGAAAAGACCATTGGTTGCGATTCTCGGCGGAGCAAAAGTATCCGATAAACTCGGTGTTATATCAAATCTCCTGAAAATATCCGATGCCATAATTATAGGCGGAGGAATGGCATACACTTTCTTCAAAGCTGAAGGCGGCAAAATCGGCAAATCCTTATGCGAAGATAATGAGTTTGAATCGGTATTGAAATGCAAAGAGGAAGCAGTCGAGCGCGGAGTCAAGCTTCTGCTGCCTGTCGATTCAATAGCCGGCCCGGAGTTTTCAAACGATGTAGACCCGATAACCGTTGACAGCAACGCTATCCCCGATGACATGATGGCGATGGATATCGGTCCGCGTGCCATAGTTGACTTTACAAGCGAAATTGCTAATGCGGGAACCATAGTCTGGAACGGACCTATGGGGGTTTTTGAATTCTCAAAATTCGCGGAGGGTACAAAAGCTGTAGCTAACGCGGTAGCAAATTCAAACGCAATATCCATAATAGGCGGCGGCGATTCCGCTGCGGCAGTTCGCAAATTCGGAGTAGAAGACAAAATAACACACATATCAACAGGCGGCGGAGCCTCACTGGAATTTATGGAAGGAAAAGTGCTACCGGGTATTGCGTGTCTGTTAGATGCGTAATAAGCCCCCTTCCACGGAAGGGGGTGGTGCGAAGCACCGGGGGTTGTTAAAAGTAATAAATAACTTAATAATAGGAGACGATATGAATAGAGATCTGAGGAAGACTATAATTGCAGGGAACTGGAAAATGAATATGCTGGCATCGGAAGTAAAAGCATATAAGGACGAACTAATGCCGCTTATAACGGAGTTCAAAGCTTGGTGTGATACAGTTGTATGCACACCATTTGTGTTACTTCCGGAGGCTGTATGTGCTTTTAAAGGCACAGGAGTCGGTGTAGGAGCACAGAACTTGAGCCAATTTGAATCAGGAGCATACACAGGCGAAGTATCGGCAGCGCAGCTAACCGATATCGGCACACAGTACGTAATAATAGGACACAGCGAAAGACGTCAGTATTACGGAGAAACCGATGAAACTGTTAATGCAAAAACGCTGGCGGCATTAAAAACCCCGTTGATATCAATCGTTTGCGTTGGTGAGACGTTGGAGCAAAGAGAAGAAGGTATAACAAACGAACTCGTCACAAAGCAGGTAAAAGTGGCGTTATCCAATGTGCCGGGAGATCGGGAGCTTGACAAAGTCGTAATAGCATACGAACCTGTTTGGGCTATCGGTACAGGAAAAACAGCTACACCGGAAGACGCACAAGAAGTTTGCAAAGTTATAAGAAATGTATTATCATCACTATACTGTGAAAAAGCAGCAGAAGCCATATCAATCCTCTACGGTGGCTCAATGAACGACAAAAACGCAAAAGACCTGCTGGCACAACCGGATATAGACGGTGGCCTAATAGGCGGAGCATCATTGAAACCGGACGCATTTGCCGTTATAGTAAACGCTGCAAATCAATAAAGACACGCTTGAACAACGGGAATTGGAGTTATAATTTTCAATTCCGTAGAGCGTAGGCATGGACGGTGGAGCGTCCGACAGTAGAGTACAGGATGTACTCTCTGGCGGTAGGAATTGTAAAATTATAACTCCAATTCTCGTTGCCACCAAACTACCAAAAAAAGGAAAAACTATATACATGAACAAACAAATTACTCTAGTCATCATGGATGGATACGGACTGGCGCCTAAGTCTCCCGGTAATGCAGTTGAAAATGCACATACTCCCGTTCTTGATGAGTTATTTAAGACCTGTCCTCATACCACATTGTCCGCATCGGGTGAGGACGTCGGACTACCCGACGGGCAAATGGGAAACAGTGAAGTCGGGCATACAAACATAGGCGCAGGACGTGTAGTGTACCAAGACCTGCCGATGATAACACGCGAAATCAACTTAGGAAAGTTTTTTGAAAATGAAGCATTGCTCAAAGCAATCAACACCTGCAAAGAAAAAAACACAGCACTGCACCTTATGGGATTAGTATCACCAGGCGGAGTACACAGCCATATAAATCACCTCTTTGGCTTACTTGAACTCGCAAAACGAAATACACTCACAAAAGTATATATTCACTGCTTTATGGACGGACGCGACGTACCGCCCGACTCCGGCAAAGAATCAATAGAAGCACTTGTACACAAATGCACAGAACTCGGAATCGGCAAAATAGCTACTGTAATGGGACGCTTCTATGCAATGGACAGGGACAACCGTTGGGACCGGGTTGAACAAGCATACAACGCAATGGTAAACGCAGAAGGGGAGTACCAACCCGACCCTGTGCAGGCAATGCAAAACTCATATGACAAAAAAGAATACGACGAATTTGTTAAACCTGTTGTATGCGACAAAGAAGGCATGGTGAAGCCGGAAGACTCCGTCATATTCTTTAACTTCAGGCCGGACAGAGCCAGAGAAATAACAAGAGCATTTGTTGATGAAAACTTTGATGGATTTAAAAGAAAACACGGCTATTTTAAACTTACATACATCTGCATGACACAATATGACGAAACCATCAAAGGAGTATATATAGCATACCCTCCCCATTTTCCCGAACATACATTTGGAGAAACTATCAGCGAGCAAGGACTTAAGCAGATTAGAATTGCTGAAACCGAAAAATATGCGCATGTGACATTTTTCTTCAACGGCGGTGTGGAACAACCATTTGAAGGAGAAGAACGTATACTGATACCGTCGCCAAAAGAATTTCCGACATACGATCTTATCCCGGAAATGTCAGCACGAAAAGTGGCACAGGCTGCGCAAAAGGAGATTCTCAGCCGTAAACATGATGTTACCATCGTAAATTTTGCGAACTGTGATATGGTAGGGCACACAGGTGTCTACAACGCGGCAGTCACAGCAGTTCAAACCGTTGATGAATGCATCGGTTTAATAGTAGAAGCAATTAAAGAAACTAATGGATATCTTTTAGTGACATCAGACCATGGGAATGCCGAAATAATGCTTGCAGAGGACGGGGTTCACCCCCAAACAGCACACAGCACAAATCCTGTCCCGTTTCTTATCTACGGAGCTGACGTTAAACTAAAATCCGGCAGACTTGCCGATATCGCACCAACGCTGCTTGAGCTGCTCGATATAAAAAAACCGGATGACATGACAGGGGAAAGCCTTATAATCAAATGAGAAATGATAAATGACAAAACTGAATATATCCGGGATTTGAGAGCAAGAAAGAAGATAAAAATTTATAGATATTATTATTTTGAAGAGGAGACGAATAAATGAAGGACTATTTGGAGATTATTGACGTAACGGGGCGTGAGGTACTTGATTCCAGAGGGAATCCAACAGTAGAAGCCGAAGTAACGGTTCTGACCGGAAAAGACGAGTTTATAACCGGCCGGGCAATGGTTCCATCGGGAGCGTCAACCGGGAAATTTGAAGCGTGTGAGCTTCGTGACGGTGACAAAGGCAGATATCTGGGCAAGGGAGTCTTGAATGCTGTTTCGAACGTAAACAGTGACATATCCGAAGCATTGCTCGGACTCAACGCAATGGATCAGGTAGCAATAGACAAAGCTCTGATAGAGCTGGACGGAACTCCGAATAAATCAAAACTGGGAGCCAATGCAATACTGGGAGCATCACTTGCCTGCTCAATAGTTACATCAAAGGCACTTAAAGTACCGCTCTACAGATATATTGGCGGCGCATCCGCAAATATGCTGCCGGTTCCGATGATGAATCTGCTAAACGGCGGAGCCCATGCTGACAACAGCGTTGATATTCAAGAATTTATGATAATGCCGGTTTCAGCAAACAGTTTTCGCGAAGCTCTTCGTATGTGCGCGGAAATATTCCATGCACTTAAAGCGGTAGTTCCCTCATCGGGCGTCGGTGATGAAGGCGGCTATGCACCTAATCTGGCAGCAGACGAGGATGCGTTGATTGCACTGATGAAAGCTATCGAAAAAGCCGGATACAAACCGCATGATGATATCCGCATAGCAATGGATCCCGCAGTTACCGACTGGTTTAACGAAGAAGACGGATGTTACCATCTTCCAAAGAGAAAAACTATAATGACGAGGCAGGATATGGTAGACATGTGGGTCAATTTTGTAGGCAAATATCCGATTATCTCAATCGAAGATGGTATGGCGGAAGAGGATTGGGAAGGTTGGAAAATGATGACCGATGCCCTCGGCAGTAAGATTCAATTAGTGGGCGACGATTTGTTTGTAACAAACACGGAACGACTTAAAAAAGGCATAGACCTCGGTGTCACAAACTCAATCTTAATAAAAGTAAACCAAATCGGCACACTGACGGAAACACTTGATGCAATCAGAATGGCGCACAGAGCAAAATACACCGCAGTGGTATCTCATCGCTCCGGTGAAACGGAAGACACAACAATTGCTGATATCTCGGTCGCTGTCAATTCCGGACAAATAAAGACAGGTGCTCCATCAAGAAGTGACAGAGTCGCAAAGTACAACCAGCTACTGAGAATAGAAGAGGAGTTGGGCTCGGCAGCGTATTATCCGGGTATGAATGCGTTTTTCAGTATAGGCGTGTAGGAATAAAAGTTATGGCGGTTCAGGTTCAGGTGTTGGCTCAGGTGTCGGCTCAGGTGTAGGTTCAGGTGCCGGCTCGGGTGTAGGTTCAGGTGTCGGCTCGGGCATGGGTTCAGGCGGCAATTCGGGTGGCGGGGGTTCAGGTTCCGGTTCTCCCACCCATATAGCACGAAAACGTATAATATTTCTTGATGGATCCGCCGTAACTATTATTGCTCCGAACTCTTGCCCTACTATTTCCCAACCCTGGAGATCCGGTGCATATGCAGTAACTTCCGTACCGACAGTAGAAGTGTGAACACTTGAGTAAATTACTTCATTGTATTCATTCATGACTTCAACAGTAAACTCAACATCTTCCATCTCCCATGGATTCATAATTGAAGGAAGGGTAACATCATCCGGCATGCTGAACCGCCGGATTTCCAAGTTCTCGTGTATAGGCTCCATTATCATTCGGAAAATCTGAGCAGCCGGATTCCCTGATGATTCCATACGCGCCGGAGTATCATACCCCGTCCAAACGGCTGCAAGATAATACGGTGTATAGCCGATAAACCAGCGGTCGCGGCTGTCGGAAGAAGTACCTGTTTTACCTGCAGTCGGCATCGCGCTGAGATTAGCCGAACCTCCGGTACCTGCTACAACAGCATCAATGAGCATATCTGTCATCCAATACGCCGTGACATCACTTATTGCTTCAAAACCTACCGGTGATGTATTGTCGAGCAGGATTTCGCCGTCATGAGTATAAATTCTGGAGTATGTACGTAGTTCAACACGCATTCCTGCATTCGGGAACATAGTGTATGCAGATGCCATCTCACGAAGTGTTGCACCGTGCGTTAATTGCCCTGCGGCAAGCGGAGCATAATCATTATCGGCAAGTACCAGGTTAAAACCGAGAATATCTCTCATAAAAGCATACGACGTATCGGGAGTTAATTGATCTAATACAATAGCTGCTATAGTATTGATGGAGTGACGGAGAGCAGTTCTTACATCAACTAAGCCGCTGTAGCGTCGGGTGGCATTTCTGGGTAACCATGTTGTTCCTGTTAACACAATATCAGGACTATCAAGATATATTGAATCGGGAGTCAGCATTCCAAACTCAAGAGCGGGAGCATAAACGGAAATTGGTTTAATGGCGGATCCGGGCGGTCTTCGTGTTTGCGTTGCCCGGTTTAACAGCATATTCCGGCTTTTTGTACCAACTCCACCGGCAAGAGCTTTTATTTCTCCCGTATACGGACAAGCGATGATTATGCTCGATTGGAGCTGCTGCGCTGACCCGGTTACTTCCGGTAAGCTTGCCGGATTTTGATAAATCTCATCTACAATAGCTTGCATATGCGGATCCATGGTTGATATAATCTGTAAACCCTGCGTAAACAAATATCTTCTGGCAACCTGCTCGGACCAGCCCAGCCGCGTGACCAAATCACCTACAACATCTCTCATTACGGCTTCTTCAAACCATGTATAAATAACCATTTCCGGCTGATCATCAATTCCGCGCTGGAAGTTAAGCACAGATCTTATAGCTTGTCTGAGCTCCTGATCATTTATATACCCGAGCTCATGCATTCTTCGCAGGACAATCTCCTGCCTGTCTTTATTAGCTTGTCTGCTGACATAGGGGCTGAATCTTGACGGATTATTGGTGATGCTTATAATGGATGCCGATTCAGGAAGCGTCAGCTCGGAAACATCTTTGTTAAAGTAGTAATCTGCTGCTTCACTTATTCCGTAACGTCCATGCCCGAAGTAAACAAAGTTTAAATACAACTCAAGAATTTCCTCTTTACTGAATTGTCTTTCGTATTCCAATGCTCTGAAAATTTCCTGCAGCTTACGCTGAACCGTGACATCATCTTCTTGAGTCAGATTTTTAATAAGCTGTTGAGTTATTGTTGAACCCCCGAAAGTATCACGCATACTGAGAAACATATTAATAAAAGCTCCGGCAGTTCTATACCAGTCAACACCTTGATGAGTCCAGAAACGATGATCTTCAATAGCTACAACAGCGTTGATTAAATGCTCCGGAAACTCTTCAAAATCGACCCATCTGCGAAACTGTACACTCTGAATCGCTACGGACTCAACTCTTTGTCCTGATTCGGGATCAATATAATGAATCGTGCTTGTCCGATCCATCATAAAATCGGCAGGGTTTATTTCGAGCCCTGTTGCAAGCTCGGTTCTTACATAATAAATAAAAAAGCAGGCAAAAATCACAGCCGTTGTTACTGCGATAAGTGCCATTGTCCCGACTATTTTCAAGCCGAGGAAAAACACATCACTTAATATCCAAAAGCCGTTAACCAAGACCTTTTTTGTTATTCTTTTTGCCTTTACCGTGTCCATTACTACCTCTTGTATGAAAAATCATATTGCATTTTACCATATTTTGCGCTATTATTCAATATAAACACGGATTTATAGAAAGATATTGAGGAAATCACATGGACAGTGAATACGGGAGAGACCTTTTCACAATCACCGACGATGATGGCAACGATTATGTTTTGGAGCATGTGGATACCATTGAAATCGATAATGTTTTTTACCTTGCGTTTTTACCCACGGATTTGGGAGAAGATGACGAGAATTATGGCTTAATTATACTTAAGAAAACTGAAGAAGACGGGGAACAAATCCTGGTATCAATAGACGATGATGATGATCTGTTGGAAGACCTGTTTGAGCGTTTTATTGATCGTATTTTAGACGATGAAGAAGAGTAGTTAGTTTTCCCTGCTTTGTGCGTGATAGGCCTTTTTAAACCCACATTTCTTATATGGGATGCCGGTACTCTTCCTGTGAATTGCAGGCCTCCCGGATTATGCTTGACATAACCCGGACGTTGGAAGCAGAGCAGCAGGAAGGAGGCGACCCACCTGCCCGAAGGTGCAGGTTATAAATGGGTTTACACGGCACGGCGGGGATGAATAAGAATGGAAAAGGATAAACGTATTAATGAGTGGGATGTTTGATTCAAAAAACGATAAAGCCGAGCGTAAGCTTGCTTTATCAAAAAAACAGGAAAAGGAAAACAAAAAAAGAAGAATTATATCAATAACGGTCATAACTGTTCTTGTATTAATCTCTGCTATCGCAATTACTGTAAATTCAAGCTTTATACGTCGGACAGTACCTGTTGTAACCATCGACGGAATAGGATTTTCGGCAGCGGAATTTGAATTCTTCTTCAATACAGAGATATCGGAATACATGTCATTAATGTCACAATTTCAAGGCATGGGGCTTCCTGAACCGGATCTGAACCGGCCTTTAATAGATCAAATAAATCCAACCACGGAGGAATCTTGGGCAACGTATTTTACAGACATGGCACTGACAAGCATGACAGAGATTACAGCCTTATACAACATGGCAAGAGCAGACGGATTTACTTTATCGCAGGAGCAGCATGCAGAGATTGATGAAGATTTTGCTATGATTGAGATGCAGGCATTGTTTAGTCAATTTCCATCCGTTGACAGCTTACTGCAACGCATGTTTGGCAGCGCAATGAATGAAAGAGTATACAGAAGCCTGATGGAAATGACATTTACAGCAAGATATTATAGCGAAAGCATACGCAACTCTTTTACATTTTCCGCCGATGAGCTTGCAGGTTACTATTACGAACACAGAGATGAGCTGGATGCAATCAACTTCAGAGAATTTTTAGTACATATTGAGTATTTTCCGAATGAAGAAGATTCAGAAGATGCATTTGACCAAGCTGCAGATGAGGCTAATCAAAGAGCAAATGATTTTGCCGGTGAAATCCACAGCGAAGAAGATTTTATTGAAGTTGCCGGAAGCTATGATGAAATGTTTTCTTCACCGGAAGCAACGTTGCGCAGGTTTCAAGGTGCGAGACTGGATGCCGACATAAGCGAGTGGTTGCTCGAAGATTCAAGAACTCATGGTGACAAAACCGTTATAGACTCCGACCGGGGGAGCTCTGTCATTTTCTTCTTGTCACGAGACGACAACAATTACCGTACAGTTACAATGAGACAGTTGCTGCTTTTACGGCCGGACATTAATCCCGACGATTTCCCGGAAGGTATATACGACCCGGATTATGTCTTCGCTCTTGAGTGGGCAGAAGAGGAATTTCACGCACTCGCACAAGAAGTTTATGCACGTTTTAACTCTGCCGGCAGAACAGAACAGGCACTGCTTGAATTAATTGAAGAATATTCGGATGATACTACGGAAGGCGGATACTATTCGGATATAGCACAGCTCTCTTTTCAGGGTGTTGATTTTCAAGCTATGAGAGTTGTACCGGAGCTTGAAAACTGGCTGTTTGACGACAGCCGCGCAGCAGGGGATTCTGAACTGATTTATACAGCTGACTTTGGATATCACTTAACTTATTTCATGGGTGAAGGTGACGTATTCTTTGAGATGATAGCACTCGACAGGCTGAGATCTGCCGCTCACAGTGAGTGGGCAGGCGATTTACACCGCGCCACACCTGTTAGACATGCTGCATTTATACTGGTTCACAGATAATAAAGATAAAACAATTTCTTGTAAAAATTATAATGTTGTGCTATTGTGGCATTAACTTGCTAAATGTGAGGTGCTTCTAATGAACTTAGGATACATTGCAAAAGGCGCAAAGCTGATTATTTTTGAGGAAATGCAGCAACGGGCAGTCAGTGACGAATACGAAGCCACGTTTCGTTATCTTGAAAACGACAAGAATCTGGTTGTACAAAGTTCCTGGCTGTATGATAACTATGACAGGCTTAATCTGGGCGCAAAGCTGAACATCAGTTTTGAAGCATCACCGGCAGCCATGGGTTCGTTCACCGGTGTTGCCAAAGAAAAGTTGCGTGCCAACGGACTTGTAATGATTGAGCAAATCTCTGTGATTGAAGAAAAAAGCCGCAGGAAATATGACAGGGACGAACTTAGAGTTCACGTGAAGGTATACGGTATACCTGAAGCAAAAGTTTCTTCTCCGGTCTTTGAAAAACCATTGGCAGCACCGGATTTAACAGATACGTCATTCGATGTCAGCTCCGGTGGGTTGTGTATAATAACGAACACACTTTTGAGCTCGAAGCATGATCCGTTTTATCTGGTCGAATTTGCGTTTAGTGACAAAGACAGCTTTTTGTTACCTTCAAGGATAGTCAGAAAATCAAACTACCCGCGTACAAAAATCGGCAGATATGACTATGGATTTCAGTTTATCTATGATAACTTACCCGAGGAAAAATCAAGACTGACAAGAGCAATTCTGAATAAGAAGCTGCAACATAGATAATGTAATTACTATAAAAATGATAAAAGAGCTGCAAATGCAGCTCTTTAACTTGTTGTGCGTATACTTACTCAACTCGTGTCTGGTCAAAAAGCGCGCTGATGACAGAGGGTGCAAGCTCTTCTCTGTAGTGCTCCACAAGGTACTCGGGTTTGCAGCCTTGTTCGACACCAAGTCTCTTTAATAACTCATCGTATTTTCGGGACGGTAGAGAAGACAGTTTCCTTGCAGTCAGAGCAAGAACATCATCGAGTGCGTCCTGCTGCATTCCGGTGACCATTTTTTCTGCTTGTTCTATTGCCAGATTACTGAGCTTTTCGATTCGTTTTTCTATATCCTTTGACCCCTCCTGAACACATGCCCAGTAAGCGTCTTGTTCTTTTTGAGAATATACAGAGATGATTTTTGCACACTCTTCGTTAGCTTTCACAGCAATTTCCCTGCACTCTTTTTCAGACTCGGTCTTTATATATTCAACTACCTTTTCAAATTCCTGCATTTAATAACTGCACTCCTAATACAATGATTATTACAACTTACTTAAATTAACTGTCTTTTTGCAAGCGGTTCAAAGACCCTTCGTCCGCCGCTGCGGAATTTTCCGAAAACCTGCGGATACTTAACGATGACGGGGATTTCATCAAAATTATAGGGATGCGGGTCTTCCAGACTCCATGAGCATGTAAAACGGGACAGAAACATAACCAGTTCCGGCTCAAATTCTTCGGGAACCCAACCTACCAAAGTGTGTGTGTACTGAGTTGTAAGGAGTATAATACTCTCTTTGTTTGCCTCAAAAACATCAAGCTCCATGACTTCCTGCTTTACAAGATCGGTAAGCTCAGGAGGATCGAGAGTAAGCTCCGGTTCAATAGGTTCAACACACTCAAGAGCAATGAGCTCGCTGATAACACTTACAGTATCGGAATGTGCAATTATAAGATTCAACTTTTTCATTACACCCATTATACGCTGATTATCCTTTCAAATATACGCTGAGCGACAATGTCCATACGTTTTTCGGCACGTGCACGCATGGTAGCAAGACGGTTGGCGGTATTGGACGCAAGCTCTGCGGCTGCCTCCATTGCTTTGCGGTCTGAAGTTTTTTTGAGATGTTCGAGTTCGGTTCTTGCTCTTTCAAGAGTGTTTTTTACAGTCTCTTCACCCTCTTTTTTAGCTTGTTCAATAGTCTCTTTTGATTTATTCAGCACGATGAGTTTAACTTGATTTGCTTCATATTCCGACGCGAGAACATATTTCAAAGAATCAGCTAACACAATCATCACCTCCCAGATAATATACCACAACCTATATTAATTTGACAAGTAAATGTCAATACTGTAAAATTCCTTTGCAAATAATTTTGTTGCTTAGTGTAATAGATCACTTTTAGGAGTTGTTAATGGAAAATAAACGCAAGAGAAGATTTGGAGACAGACGGGAAGGAAGACGTTTAAGAAAACTAGACCCCTACAATGCGATGACTCCGTTTATAATGAAGGAAAAAAGTGACGCAAGCAATTATTTCTCCGAACAGGTGGAAGTGACCGAAGTAGAACGCTTTCTTCGAAAAAAGAGAGTTTCAGGGTATCCAGGGATGGGAATGCTGCACATCATAATTGCAACATTTATCAGGACTGCATCACAATATCCTGCAATAAACAGGTTTTGCTCGGGACAACGGATATATTCAAGAGAAAATGTTGATTTTTTAATGACAATCAAGAAACAACTCCGGACAGACGCAGGTGAAACAACCATAAAAATATCATTCGGACGCGATGAGACTATAAACGACGTATACGAAAAGATTAATGCAGAAATAAACAAAGTCAGAAATGAGGGTACATCTACAAACACAGATATAATTGCTGCGGCACTTATGAAGCTGCCGAGAGTTATTTTAAGGTTTACCGTCGCATTTTTGGAGCTTTTGGATTATTTCGGGTTGATGCCGAAATTCCTCATTGATGCGAGTCCGTTTCATGGCTCGGTGATAATAACTGATATGGGGTCAATCGGTCTTCCGGCAATATATCATCATCTGTATAATTTTGGCAACTTGCCGATATTTATTGCTCTTGGTGCCAAGAAGAAAGTAAATGAATTAAACTCTTCAGGAGAAGTTGTCGCGAGGAAATATATAGAATTTAAACTTGTTGTTGATGAAAGGATTTGCGACGGGTTCTATTTTTCACAAGCCTTTAAGGTGTTTAAACGCCTGCTAAAAAATCCGGAATCTCTTGATAAACCTCCGGAGGTTATCATAAACGATATTGAGTAGCAAAAGAGGGGGGTATGCCCCCCCTTTTTTACTCTTCAATCAATAATCTGTTCAGTTCATCCATAAATGAATTGATGTCTCTGAATTGGCGGTAGACAGAGGCGAATCTGACATAAGCAACTTCGTCTAAGGATTTTAAGCCTGTCATAATCATTTCGCCGATATCGGTAGTCTTGATTTCTCTTTCAAGTGAGTTTTGAAGGTCTTGTTCAATCTGGTCTGCAACATTCGTCAGCTCTGCAAGCGGTACAGGACGTTTTTCGCATGCTCTAAGCATTCCGTTAACCAGCTTTTGTTTGTCAAACGTTTGTCTGCTGCCGTCTTTTTTGACAACTATTAGGGGAAGTCTTTCCATGATTTCGTAAGTCGTAAACCGCTTCTGGCAACTAAGGCACTCGCGTCTGCGGCGTATTGTCGCACCTTCCTCAGCAGGTCTAGAGTCAACAACCTTACTTTCCGAGTAACCGCAAAAAGGACATTTCATAGGCTCTATTTCCTTCCTCTACTATACTATGTGTGGAGTATATCATAAACAGCTATATTTTGTATATAGTGTTATATGAAAATTTATGTTTTCCCACGGGACTTATGTTAGTAGTTTCAGAAACTCGTCGCGTGTATATAATATGTTTAGTGTTTCGAGCAGAGCATTTGTTGAGAGGCGTTCCGGGAAGTCTAATGATTTGTTTAGATCTCTACGTTTTTTTGCGCTTTCTTCTCTTCCTGTTAAGCCTGCTTCAAACAGGTCTGCTTTTGTGATTTGTGAAGACAGGGGGACAGGTTCATTGTCTTGAACAAGACAATGAACCTGTCCCCCTGTCTTCTCTGAATCCACAAAAGTTGCTCCTGCACGCTCAAGTGCGTTTAGAATCACATTTTCGGGCATTCCTTCAACGCCCAGTTTTCCTTCTTTTGAGGGTTTGTTTTTTCTTTTCTCGTTTCCTTTTATGTCAGGAATGTAAGCATGCTTGATATTGGTGTCGTTTATCATGCTTTTTAGTCTGTTTCTTATGAAAAAGCCGGCTCTGTCACTGTCGGTGAGGATTATCAGCCCTCTTTTTTCGGCGAATTTGCGCAACATAGATATTTTTTCTTTGTTGCTTAGGATGGAGAAACCGGATGTTGTTATAATTGTTGCGTTTACGGCTTGACTGACCCTGTGTTTGTCATAGCGGCCTTCGACGACTATTATTTCCCGTACTACTCTCATTTGTGCAGTTCTCCAAATGCCAATTTTGTGACCAACTCTATCATACGGGATTCGGGTTCGGGGGAGCTGTTAAGCTCGAGTGCCGTTTCAGAGCAGGAGATAACGGCATTGCGGCACTCCGGCAGAGTAGCTTTTCTTGCAGTGCTCATTAATGTGTTTGCTTGGAATTCATGCCTTATGCCGCACATTTCCATCAGTTTTGTTTTGCTTAGATTGTTTTCAATGCATATTCGGGCTGCTAAGAGTTGACGCATTTTTAGAGATATGCTGAACATCAGTTTATGCGGTGCTTCCCGCATTTGGAACAACTCGTCGAGTAATCGAAGTGCTCTGATATTATCGCGGCTTACAAGTGCATCGGTCAGCTTGTATGCGACTGTATCGAGTACAGGTGTGACGACAGCATCAATATCGTTGCGGGTAATACGGTCATGTTTTGAGTATGCGGCTGCTTTTTCTATTTCTCCGTTGAGTGTTGCCATCAGTCCGCCTGTGATAAATGCCAGATATTGTGCGTCATCGGAACTGATGTTTTTTCCGGCATCCATAAAATGCCGCCTAATCCACTTTATAAGTTTATCCTGTTCTTGTACGACAAATTCAACTACATTTGCGTGTTTTAATATTTCCTTGTTTTGCTTCTGTCTGCTGTCAGGTTTATATTCAATGGTGCTGTAAATAAATACTATGCAGACGTAGTCCGGTAAATCGGAAAAGATTTTACACAGGCTTTCCTTGTCATCGCCTTTGAAAAGGTCGTAATCATGGATTTCAACAAGCGTTTTCTCTGCAAATGCAGGGAACGTGTCAACTGCATCTTTAATCTCGTTAGCTTCAAGTCCTTTGCCTTCCAGTCGCGTATAGTTAAATCCGTCAAGCCCGTCCGGGCACAGCAGAGCACGCAAGCCTGCTAAGCTGCGTTCAAGCAGGTATCGTTCCTCTCCGTGGAAAATGTAGAACTTTTCAATTTCTCCGGTTTTGATGGAGGATATGAGGTTGTTGTAGTTGTTGTTTGCTTTTATGATAATTCCCTCCAGTATTTGCGGTGAATTAAATGTTGTAGCGCAGTGCGGATTGGAGCCTATATATTAAACTCTTCTTCGCTCTCTACGTCGCGTCCATGCGTCGAGAGAGCGCGTTGCGCGTCCATGCTTCACTTGTCAGAGTTTAATATATAGGCTCCAATCCGCACTGATTAAACTCTATCGCATTCTTTTCTCTTAGCCCCCTTCCGCGGAAGGGGGTGGCTCTGCAGAGCCGGGGGTTGTCCTTATCTTCCACTCACAGTAACATGACCGTACTCGTCTGTTCGATAGATGGTTGCTCCCACACGCCCCAGACGGTCCAGTACTTCTTGGGCGGGGTGTCCGAAGCTGTTGCGACCTACGGGGATTATTGCTATGTCAGGCATGGTTGCATATAGCAGCTCTTCTGATGTTGAGTGTCTTGAGCCATGGTGTCCCACGACGAGGACGTCGATTTTTGGGAGTGTTGTGAAGCGTAATAATGCTCTTTCTGTTGCAGAGTTCATGTCGCCTGTTATTAGAGCGGTTACTTCGCCGACGGTTAGGATGCTTATTCCTCTTTCGTTTTCTTCCCCGTACACTCCGAGGGGGGGATAAATGTATATTTGTGTTTCTCCGAAGTCGACGTTGATTATTTCTGTTATGTACATTATAACAGTTCCTCGTTTTCTTGCAAGTTCGATTATATCATCTGCGAGAAATGCGCCGTCCGGGTCGGGTATCGCAAGTGCGGAGACGTTTATTCTGCTGAGCAGAAATTCAACACCGTTTATGTGGTCGGCATGGAAGTGGGTGATTGCAAGCAGGTCTATTGTTGTGCGTCCCAAGTTCATTATAAATTCGTGTGTAATTTCACCTGCGCGGCTTGTACTGCTGCTGCCGCAGTCTATTACCATTGTAAATTCGTCTGATGTTACGACTACGCTCATTCCCTGACCGACATCTAAGACCGTGATTGAATTGTTGCTTGCGGCAGTTGTTGCAACCGGGGAGATGAGCATTAGCGCAAACAGCAGTATCAGGGATATACATGTGGGATAAATGTATTGTCGTGCGCGTGCTTTTAAGAGTGGAAGTGCTGTGTAGATGATATAAACGTATGCGAGCCAGAACATAATATGCGCGTTTGTCGAATAAACAATTGAGTAGGGGACAGTTGCGAATTCTTTGGCGATAAATATGATATACCTTGCCGCAAGTGTTACCGGATAAGCCAAAATGGAGCCTACAGATGTGCTTATGAAGCCAATTAGTGTTACGAGTAATCCTGCGGGGAATGCGAAAGACACCGCGCTGATTGTAAGCAGATTTGTGATTGGTGAAATAAGAGAGACATACCCAAAGTGTACGGCTGTCAGTGGTAATGTGAGAATTAATGCACCCATTGTGGTTGCGAGATTTGATGTTATAAAGTTGATAATATATCTCGGAACTTTTTTTCTGAAAAGCTTGCTGCCGCGCAGCATATCGGAGATTGCTGAGTTTATTCTTGATGTAAAGAGAATTATCCCCAGTGTTGCTGAAAACGAGAGGTGAAGACCGACAGACGCTATAGAATATGGATTGACCGCAAGCAGGCAAAAAAGTGCAAATGAGAGCGAGGTTATACTGTCTCGTTCTCTGCGAAAGAGCGGTGCGCAGATTAAGAAGATTTGCATGATTCCCGCCCTGGTGACAGCGGGGGTAAAACCTGTCATTGCCATAAAGAAAAATAACAAAGGAATGCCGTAGAATGAAAAGAGTCTCCGGTTTCTTATTACAAGAGAAAGGAAGCCCATGAGAAAAGCTATATGCATTCCCGAAATAGAAACGATATGAATAATACCCGATGCGGAAAGGGATGCATTTAGAGCTGTATCACGGTATAGTTCATCCCGCTTTCCCATTAACAATGCCTGCAGAAAAGGGGAGATGTCATCGGGAAAAATCTCATCTATCTTCCGCGTTATACTCTCTGCAATTCTTTTTGGCAAATGACGAATGCCGCTTTCAAATCCAACAACATCGATATTTCCCGATATACTTGCGGACAGAAAAAGCCCCCTCGAACTTAGTGCGTCAAATCTATCACCCTCATCGGTGATATCTGTGCGCCTGAATACTCCTGTTAGCTTAATAATATCTCCGGGTTTTAGTTCTGTCTCATTGGAATAGTATAGCCGCACTCGGATTGACGGATTTCTATCAATCCGAATGGCGGCATCAACACGATATCCGCGCGGTTGTCTTGCTACAGGATAGTCGGTCACGGTGGCAGTGACAGTCAGAATTTCCTCATGGTATACCCAATATGGTTTCACAAAAATAGAAGTATATGCAAAGCTCCAAAGAAATCCGACAGCGACCGCCAATAGAGCAATCAGAATGCGCAGCCGTTTGTTGCCGGTATATAAAAGACCCAAAAGCGAACAAGCGGCAGCAATACCGATGCAAAGCAGCAGCCAATCATACGGCAAAAAATACCTTGAAACAAAAATACTTATTGCAAAGCTAAACGACGCAATAGCAAGCTTTCGCATAATCTCTACCATCCAAATCCGGTTGATAAAGAAATGCTATCACAAAACTCTTAAACATATCAATAATCGTTTGAAGACGCAAAATGTTGAAATTTCAACGTTTACTTTCCAAGTAAATTTATTCTGAGCTGTTCAATAACCTCGTCAAAGTTGATTGGTTTTCCTACGTGACCGTTCATGCCGGCTTCGAGGCATTTTTCTATGTCTTCGCGGAAGACGTTGGCGGTCATTGCTATAATGGGGATTGTTTTTGCGTTCGGGCGATCGCTTGCACGGATAGCGCGCGTGGCTTCATAGCCATCCATTTCCGGCATTTGCACGTCCATGAATATCATATTGTATTTTTCCGGTGCAGCTTCGAACATTTCTACTGCCTGTTTGCCGTTCTCTGCAAAATCCATGGTCAGATTTGTGGGTTCAAGAAGTGACTGTACGATTTCTCGATTTATTTCGACGTCTTCTGCAAGCAATATGGTGTGTCCTTGGAAATCATCCTTATCTTTATCATGTTCAGCGTGTTCCGCTGTGCCGCTGACACCAATGCATTCATTTATTAAATCAACAATTGTTGACGGGAACAATGGTTTCGGGAGAAACTTATTCACACCTGCTTCCCGTACCTCATCCTCCAATGTAGCCCAATCAATTGCAGAGAAAACTACAACTGCGGATTTTTGCGGATCCTTTAACTGCATCTGCTTAATGAGTTCGCCTCCGTTCATATCCGGCAGCTTCCAGTCGATAAAGTAAATGTCGAAATTTACGTTTTGTGAAAGGATTTTTTCAGCTTCCTCGCCGCTTGCCGCTGTTGTACATTTAATACCCCAAATCTCGGAAAGGTGGGTGAAAAACTCAAGAACTTCCGGTTCATCGTCTACTGCGAATATATGAAGGTTGTCCCAATTTCTGCTTGTAAGCGGTGTATTGCTATCCTCTCCGCGTTGTAAATTAATGGTAAACGCAAATGTAGTTCCTTTTCCGGGTTCCGATTCAATCCATATCTCACCGCCCATCATTTCCACAATACGTTTTGATATGGCAAGTCCAAGCCCTGTACCGCCGAATTTGCGTGACGTGTCGGTCTCAGCTTGTTCAAATGACTTGAACAAGCGTGCTTTTTGCTCGTCGGTTATTCCTATTCCCGTGTCTGTTACACTGATTTTTATGCGGCACATATCATCTTCTTCCGAGATAAGCTCAGAATCAAGACGTATTGTTCCTTCATCGGGTGTAAACTTGACCGCATTTGACAAAAGGTTGGTTATTACCTGTGAAAGCCTTTGGTCGTCACCTATGAGGGTTTGCGGAATACCTTTGCCTATATGGATATAAAACATCTGCCGTCGTTCGTCCACACGGAAGTTCACGACATTTGCCACCTTTTGCAATGTTTTCTCAAAGTTAAAGTTAACAGGTGAAAGTTCAAATTTTTCCGCCTCAATCTTAGACATATCAAGGACGTCGTTGATTACTCCCAGTAAATGCTTGGATGCGTCTTTTATTTTTCCTATCGCGTAATCTTTTCTCCCCACATCTACTGTTGATTCCGCAATGGAAGTCATGCCTATAATAGCGTTCATCGGCGTACGTATTTCGTGGCTCATATTACTTAAAAACGTGCTTTTTGCACGGGTGGCAACCCTTGCTTCTTCAAGGGCTTCCGAAAGTGCTTTCGTAAATTTCTGCTCCGTCCGTAACATTCTGCGGATGAACACCACAATAATGGCAACTACAAGGATATATGAGAATATAAGCAGCAAAAGAATAATTGAGGACATCTGGGTAAGGGTCTGTTCCAATTCCGATACGAGGTTGTTAGCCCAAATATAGCCTATAACCTCACCGTTTCGTACGATTGGATGCATAGCATTCATGATATTTCCACGTACCATTGTACCAAAGGAAACATCAGCGTTGCCGGTTGCCATGACCTGCCGTCCGGGATGGTCTTCACCTATGGAAACACCTACTCTGTCTTGGAACTCCGCGGAAGGACCGTAAGTAAGTATTGCATCAAGCTCCCGGGAGTAATAGCCTGCACCCATACCCGGCATTGAGAGAGCTACATCGTCAGTAATATCATGAAGTGCTCTATTAAGCGCTTCGATTTTATCGTCCCTTGAAGCATTCTCCATTCCGGCTTCTGCTAACAACTCATTGTAACCGCCGGGAGCAAGCTGGGAGTCGAGCACTCTGGCAAATGCCATCAAGTTACTGCCTTTTTGCTCATAGAAAATATTTTTTGTTGCATAGGTCGCAATATACCAAATAGCCACAAACGGGATACTAAGGCACAATGCCAATATGATTATCGTTTTGCTGTGGTGCTTAGTAGTGTTAACATTTTCCATATTACCCACCTTTACATGCTTCACTCATACTTTACTGTGCATCCTTCATTTAAATGTAACACAACCCGCCCGATATAGCAATTTCATTTTATTGAATAATGTGTTAAAATGCAATATCAGGAATCGTCATCTTGTCATTGTCGAACCGGTGAAGAGGATTTTGCGGACAATAAGGAAGTCCAAATTATCTTTGTGACCTGTTACCATCTAAAAAGTTACCTGTTATCCCCCAAAAATGAACCTTTCACGCCGGAAGTTGCCACGAGGCGATTTTTTGTTGTATTATCATATCCGAGGTGATGTAAAGTATGGAAGCTATAATTGATACAAACATAAGAGAAAAAGAAAAACCAAAGTACAACACATGGCAGAATACCTGTTATGTGCTTAAGTACACATGGGAGCGCAGGAAGACGGTAGTGTTTACAATGATTGCGCAATCTCTGTTGATTCCGGCAATTCCGGCTGTTGCCATGTTTCTGCCGATGATGGTTGTATCGTTAATCCTCGGTAATGCCGGAGCCGACAGGCTTGTATTGACGATATTGGTATTTACAGGAATTACCCTAATATTGTCATCAATAAAGAGATACCTTGATTGTACCGCTTTGGTGCAAAGAGCGTCAGTGCGCTTAACGCTTGGAATTGACATATTATTCAAAGTGGTCGACACGGATTATGCAAATCTGGAAAACAAAAAATTTACGGATGCAAAACAAAAAGCACAAAATACCAGTTTTTCAAACAGTGATTCCACCGAACAAATTTATTATACACTTGAGAGACTGGGCGCAAACATTGTAGGCTTTGTTGTTTATATCATAATCCTGGTAAACATTAACCCGCTGATATTATTGATTACAGCAGTAATGTCGGTTCTTGGCTTTTTTGTCCGCAGATGGTCAAATAAATGGCAACATGATAATGATGAGGAAAAAGCAGGATATGAAAAGCGTTTTTATCAAACAACCAGAGCCGGTGACAGTAGCTCTCTGGCTAAAGATATCCGCTTATTTTCTATGATCAACTGGCTAAATGATGTACATGACACATACATGAAGCTGCGCATGAAATGGGATCGCCGGGCACAGATAAGAGACTTCATCGCAGATGCTACAGACTGTGTTGCCACATTTTTGCGTGAAGGTATGGCGTATGCGTTTTTGATTTGGCAAATCCTCTATAACTCTATGCCTGTAGACCAATTCATATTACTTTTTGCTGCTGTCGGCGGTTTTTCGGGATGGATCATGGGAATCCTGAGTGAATATGCCGGGTTGCAAAAGCACAGCCTGAACTACTGCCGTCTGCGTGAATATTATGAGTATCCGGACACATTCAAACGAGATGACGGTGAGAGTATTGCACCGGAAGAAGGAAAGGATTATTCTCTTGAGCTACGAAACGTGACCTTCCGTTATCCCGGAGCAGATGAGGATACGTTGCAAAACATCAATCTGACGGTACATCCGGGTGAAAAGCTTGCGATAGTAGGACTCAACGGAGCCGGTAAAACAACACTTGTCAAGCTTCTTTGCGGTTTTTATGATCCCACCGCCGGTGAAGTGCTGCTTAACGGGCAAGATATAAGAGTATATGACAGAAAGAAGTATTATTCCATGTTTACTGCGGTTTTTCAAGAATTTAACATCATCCCTGTTAGTATAGCGGAAAACATTGCACAACAAAACGCGGAAAAGCTCGATAGTGCTCGTGTTGAAAAATGCCTGGAGCTTGCAAACCTGACAGAGAAAATCAACTCACTTCCCGATGGTGCTCTATCGCTTCTTCGGAAAGAAGTGCATGACGAAGCGGTGGAACTGTCGGGTGGCGAAACGCAACGTCTTATGCTTGCGCGTGCATTATATAAAAATGCACCGGTACTTATTCTCGATGAACCGACGGCTGCACTTGACCCTATTGCTGAAAGCAAACTTTACGAGCAGTACAACAAGCTCTCAACTGGGCGTACCTCTGTATATATTTCTCACAGGCTTGCGTCAACACGGTTTTGTGACCGGACAATATTAATCGATGGAAAAATCATTGCCGAAACCGGAACACATGACGAGCTGCTTGAAGCGAATGGAAAATATGCGGAGCTCTTTGAAATACAGAGCAAGTATTATCGTGAAGAGGTGGAGATATAATGGAAACAGAAGTAAAATACTCAATAAAACAGCATATAGGGTTGATTTTGCGAGGTTATAAAAAGTATAACGATCTTAATAAGACACCGGCGGTTCTATCACTTATTCTATCATCGTTGGTTGAAGCGATTGTTCCGTTTATTAATCTTTATTTTATAGCTATGATCTTAAACGAGCTTACCGGAGCAAGAGAGCCACAGCAGTTAATACGGCTTGTTTTATGGACAATCAGCTTAAACCTGACAGCATTATTGATACAAAAAGGGCTTGAGCGTTGGACAGAATATTGCAATAGCAGATATTGGCCGAATGTGTATAAGGTTCATTCCGATAAAATGCTTTCACTCGATTTTGGCGATGCCGAAAACCCCGAAGTCCGCAAGCAATACGACGATATAAACGGGCATCATAATGGTATGGGTTTTGGCTTGGGCCGTCTCAGATGGGGACTCGAAGGCATCTCCGGCGGTTTGGTTCGGGTAGCGTTTTCAATAACTCTGGTAGTCACATTGTTTAGATCAAGTTTATCGGATGATTCGATGTATCATTGGCTGGACTCACCATGGATGACGGTCGCTGTTTTGTTCATTTTAATTCTTATGGTAATACTTCCGCCGTATTTTACGGTAATGGGCGGCAAAATTTACCAGGAAGCTACACATCTTAATTCAAAGGGAAATCGCTTTTATTCGTTTTATTTTGATGCGATGGGTCAAGGAAGCGGCACGGCGAAGGATATCCGAATTTACAATCAAAAGCCGATTATAGAATCGCAGGTGAAAGAATCAGTTAAGTTTTTTTCCGGTTTTTTCAGATATTCAAGGTATGACGCAAAAATGAATATGATAGGTACCGCAATTGCATGTATTTTAAATGGAGCGGTTTACTTATACATTGCTATGAAAGCACTGAGCGGCGCGTTTGGTATCGGTGAAATTATTTTGTATGTCGGAGCAATAGTGCAGTTTAATAACGGGTTCTCATCAATGCTGACATCACTGGGTCAACTGGTAATCAACAACCCGTTCCTCGATAAAGTGTTTAAGTATCTGGATATTCCAAACCCGATGTACAGAGGGAGCTTGACCACTGAAATACGCTCCGGTCAAAAGTATGAAATAGAGTTTCGGGATGTCAGCTTTAAATACCCGGCATCTGATGAGTATGCAATCAAGAATGTTTCCATGAAGTTTAATATCGGGCAACGTCTTGCAATTGTCGGAGAAAACGGAAGCGGTAAAACTACATTCATTAAGCTGCTTTGCCGTCTGTATGACCCGACGGAAGGGGAGATTCTGCTTAACGGCATAGACATCAAAAAATATGATTACGATGAGTACAAAGCGATTTTTAGTGTAGTGTTTCAGGATTTTGCGTTATTGCCTTTTACATTGGGACAAAACGTCGCTGTCGGTATGAACTATGACGAAGACAAGGTTCGACAGACTTTGGATAACGCCGGTTTCTCGGAGCGGCTTGAAACAATGCCGAACGGGCTTGATACATATCTGTATAAGAATTTCGAAGATGACGGGGTCGAACCTTCAGGAGGTGAAGCACAAAAAATCGCACTCGCACGTGCGCTGTACAAAGAAGCACCATTTATAATTCTGGATGAACCGACAGCCGCGCTTGACCCAATCGCCGAATTTGAGGTCTACAGTAAAATGAACGAAATAGTCGGGGATAAAACTGCTGTATTCATATCACACCGCCTCTCATCATGCCGCTTTTGCTGCGACATAGCCGTCTTCCACGAAGGCAGGTTAATCCAACGCGGCAGCCACGAAGACCTCGTCGCCGGAGAGGACGATAAATACTATGAACTTTGGACTGCGCAAGCGCAGTATTATGAGTAGTTTGTTGGGGGTATCAAGGGGACGGTCCTTCTATCTTTATCCAATGGATAAAGACAGATGAACCGTCCCCATGTCTTCACAAATGTGATAGCTCCGTTAAAGCACCTGTTCGGTTCTTCCTATTATATCATCTTGGGTTACTTTGGACAATACGTTAAAAAACGCGGAATACCCTGCGACGCGGACGATTAGGTCTGTGTGGTTTTCAGGGTGTTTCTGTGCGTCCAGCATTGTCTCGCGGGAAACTACGTTTATTTGGACATGGAATCCTTTGAGCGTGTCAAAAAACGTTCGCAGAATCATAATTAATTTTTCGCAGTTCCCGGGATCTTCCAGTATAACCGGTGTTACTTTTTGATTAAGCAACACGCCTCCGGTAATCTTATCCGTTCGCAGCTTTGCCACTGACTTGAATACAGCGGTAGGACCGGTTTTATCCGTGCCGTGAGCAGGGGAGCAGCCTTCTGCCAGCGGAGTGTTGGCGTGGCGACCATCAGGGGTTGCACATGTGCTTGCTCCTTGAGGAACATTTGCTGAAATAGACGATGTTCCTGCGTAGTATTTTCCGCCGATAGGACCGCGACCGTATCGGGTATTTACATGGTTTGCGATTTCTTCAATATAACTGTCATAAGCTTTGACTAAAAGTAAATCTACATAATCATCATCATTGCCGAACTTAGGTGCAGCCAAGAGAATGTTCTGAACTCGCTTACCTTCATTTCCCGCAAAGTCGGTGAGAATGGCGTTCCAAAGTTCTTCTTTTGTGATGCTTTTGTCTTCGAAGACACATTTTTTTATCGCCGCCAGGGAGTTTGCGAGGTTTGCAATCCCGACCTGCAGACCGCTTATAAAGTCATACTTAGCACCGCCTTCTTTTAAGTGCTTGCCGCGCGCGATACAGTCAACAGTTAAAGCTGAGCAGAGAATGTCCGGCACTTCCTGTTCCAAGACAAGGTCGGCACAAGTGTCCAGCACAACCGATTGACGGCAGAACTCCCTAACGAAGTCATCCCAAATCCGCATGATATCATCAAAGGTCTCCATTGCCAAAAAGTGTCCTTTACCCTGACAAACACGTTGACCGCTTTTTATGTCAATACCATCATTGAGTGCAATCATTAATGTTTTGGGGAAATTTAAGAAACTCATCCCCGTACAGCGATATCCCCACTTGCCGGGAACCGCAACTTCAACACATCCAATGGCACTATAGTCGTAGGCATCTGCTTTTTCTACCCCGATTTCCAAGAAAGAAGGAATGATAATCTCATCACTGTTAAAAGCAGGCATCCCGAAGCCGCAACGGATGACTTGGATACACTCCTGCATAAATGCATCACTAAGTCCTTTGTGGTAACGGACAGTAAGGTTTGGCTGCGGCAGGTGACAACGGGCGACAGTGCGTAAAACGAGATGGCTCAGTTCATTGACTGCATCCTTCCCATCCTTTGTTTGCCCTCCGATTGTGACGTTCTGATAAAGAGGACTGCCGGCGGAAAAGCGGGTATGTGTCCAGCTTCTTATTTTGTTGAGCGAATATGTTCTCAGCCAAAGATTTTCCAGAATTTCACATGCCTGCTCTTCTGTCATACCCTCCGCTTTGCTTTTTGTATAATAGGGGTATAGGTACTGGTCCAGCCGTCCATATGACAGAGAGTGACCGTTACTTTCAATTTGAAGCACAAGATGAATAAACCAGAGACTTTGTACTGCCTCATGGAATGTATCAGCCGCTTGCATGGGGACTTTTCGGCATATACGGGAGATTTCTCTGAGCTCTGCTGCACGTTCCGGAGTGGCAACTTCTGCTCGTTCAGATGTGGCTAAATCCGCCAGCTCAGACGTGGCTATGCCTGCCAGTTCTTCGGCTAAGTCTGCATACCGCAAGGCAAATGCCTCTACAGCGTCAAGTACAATCAGGATAGACCGGTAAAAGTAGCTTTTCTTCAAATCTTCGACTTTATATAGTTCCGGTTTTGACTGTTCAGATTTTACTTGCTCTTTGAAACCGATTATCCCGTTTCTCAAAACCCGCTCATAATCAACTGCAATATGTGCGTCTCCGGAAGTTATATTACCTTCCGTTTTGATGACACCAAGGTCATAGAAAACACGAGCCGATTCCGGAAATGCGGCAATTGCTTTATCCTTTAAGGTGCGCCCTTTCCAGTAAGGATAAATCTCCTGCAGTATGTCTTTGTTCGCCTCAGTGATTGTAAATCGGTCACCGGGGCGTTTATCAAACTCATCCAACTCCGCAATAACCCAGTCGATGGCATACTCGGGAAAGATAGGAGCCGCACGGTCGGTGCTTGCTTGGTTGCCGACGAGTTTACCGTCGGGATCGATGTATATACTCATGTTTTTTAGGACATCGGCAAGCATATAAGCACGCTTCAAAACAATCTGCTCCTGCTCATGCTCCCGATAGCTCTCCGTGGCTATAACAGCACGCTCTGTACAAACTGTAGCTTGCGCTGCGAGAATATTTTCACGCATTTTTGCGGTGCGTTTATTTAATGAACCGAAATAATTATTAATACTGATTTACCTCTTTTCATGTAGCTGCTTGGAGGGTATCCGAAAAACTTTTTAATTCCAGCCAATGCACTAGCACGTTCGTGAAAACTTGTATTAGTCGGCAAAATTTTTGTGCTGACTGAAATTAAAAAGTTTTCCGGATACCCTCCAAGCAGTTTATTCAACGTTATGTTCCCTGAGAAGCTCCGCCGCGCCGATAATCCCGAAGTCCGTTTTCAATTCTGCCATCTTAAAGTATACGGGTAAAGGGATATGGTTGTACTTATTAAACAACTCATAAACCCGGCTAAAGAACTTATCACCGAGATTTGTTAGTCCTCCACCGAATACGAAGGTGTTTATATTTAGAAGCTGATAGATATTATAGACACAGACTGCCAAGTAGTGCGCTATTTGCTCTATAATATGGCAAGCCAGCTCATCGCCGTGTGTCATGGCCTCAAGCAGCTTACATCCGTCTACTGTATCCGGGTTCAGTATATCACTCCGAAATCCATTTTTTAATCCGGCTTTGACATGAACTGGGATAAAGTGACCCGAGACATAAGACATAAAGCACCCGCTGTTTTCGCAGCCGCAAATAACTCCTGCATCCGGGGTAGCTAACATATGTCCGCTCTCACCTGCCCAGCCATATGTGCCGCGAAACAGCTTACCGTCAAAAATAAGTCCGGAGCCGAGGCCTGTGCCAAACGACATGTATACCATGTGCCGTGTTCCGCGACCGGCTCCGTGACGGTGTTCTGCGATAGCAGCGGCATTACTGTCATTATCCAGGACAATACGGGTTGGGAGCCGTGTCTCTAAATACTTCCGCATCGGGAAATCTTTAATCTTGGTCATAGCTGAGGTCATCAGGATACGCCCTTCGTCATACAGGATGAAAGACGGCATTCCTATACCGATACCTTCGATTTTATCAAATGCGAGGTTATGTTTGTTTGCCAGAGATTTGACATTATTAATAACCTGATCCGAAAATGCAGGTCCGTCAGCTTCGGCATCAGTCGGATGCTGCATACGATCTACAATTTCACCTGCCCGGTCGAAGAGACCATAGGCAACTTTTGTGCCGCCTGCATCTATGCCGATTACATAATCTTTTGCCATTAAAACTCCATTTCAGAGGTTGTCAAGAGAACCGTCCCCCTGACAACTATTTCCCGGAAATAGTTATGCCGTCGAAGCAGGTCCAGGGGAGTATGCAGGTTCCGTTTTCGCAGCGTTCTTTTGAAATTGCGGGGATATTGCCCAGTATATCCACAATATTGAATGAAACCATCGTTTCGGAGAGAGCATCGGTAATAACCCCATTTTCAATCATGAAGCTGTTTTTTGCCACACCCGATACATCGCCGCTCGGTCCCGGTGACGCGCCCGAAAAGCGATTGAGCACAATGCCTTTGTCGATACCCTTTATCATTTCGGCGAGCGAGGTATCTCCCGGTGCTACTTCAATGTTGTAAAAAGCTGTATTTTCCGAACGAGGGTGACCGGTCTTACGCGAGCCGTAAAGGGAAAGAGCAAATGATGAAAGCACACCGTCGCGTATGAGGTCGGTGTTTTTGCTTTCATATCCGTCGGATGTGAACCTTTCACCCGCAATAATTCCGGGATGAAGCGGAGCAAGGCTCATGGTCAGCTTTGAGTCGGCGATTTTTGTACCCAACGCGTCTTTCCATCGGCTTGTGCCTTCAATCAAGGGTCTGTCGGAAATAAAGCAGCTTAGAATTGTATCCCAAATCACACCACATGCCGGTGTTATAATCACCTTACCGACATACTTGCCACCCACCATACGTGTGTCCAACGATTTCACAGACTCCGCAAGTAGTGTACTATGCATGCCTAAATCAGCAAACGGAGTGTCGGGTGATGCAAATGCTGCTTCGTAAAAATTAAATGACGACGCCTTTTCACCGTCATTAGCGGAAAACATCGAACTCATACTGTAATAATCTTTGTTTTCGTTAAAAACCACGCCGTTGCTGTTGAGATAAATAATTTGGTTTGTGTTATAGTCCGCGGTCATGCCTTCAAGTATGATTTTTGGATATTCATCCCTGACATGCTCGACAAATTCCTTTGATCTTTCGAATAACCTGTCCAGGTCCGCTCCTGATGAGTGGTGGTCAAACGTTTTGTTTTCAAGCTTTTCTGCTATATCTTCAGCCTCGTCGGGTAATGACGATTTAGCAAGTGAGATACAATCTTCAATGGCTTTATCTATTGAAGCCTTTTCAAGCTTGTTTATAACGGTTACGCCTTTACGGTTGCCGCATAAGGCTTTTAAGCTAAGTGAATCGTCAAAGAGCGTCCTGAGCAGAGAAAATTTGCCTGCTTCTACGTTGAACTCCTCTTTTCTGCCGCATGAGACTGTACAAGCGGCTTTATCGGCACCTGCTTTGATAAGATTATCAAGCGCATATTGCGCAATTTCCTGTTGATTCATTTCATCGTCCTCCAATATTTAATTCGCAACGGATTGCAGGTCCGCCCATACCGGCAGTCATTGCCTGCTTCTTTCCGCAAAAGCCGCCGCACTCCCAGTTCATATCATCCGAAACCATATCTACTGTTTTCAGCATCTCAAATGCAACACCGGATATATTGGTCTCTCGAATCGCCTTGCCGAGCTTGCCGTTTTTGATTTCATAACCAAGCTCGACTGAGAATGTGAATTCTCCCGTCGTATCCGCCTGACCGTTACCTGTTTTTACTATGTAATATCCATCGTCGATGCTTGCAATCATATCATCCATCTTACTTTCACCCGGCAGAATGGCTGTGTTGCGCATGCGAATTAAAGGTTCATCAGAAAACGCAAATGCACGGGCATTACCTGTCGGTGCAGTGTCGAAATGTTGCGCGGTTTCCCTGTTGTACATAAAGCTCTTAAGTATCCCGTTTTCAATCAAAACAGCATCCTTTGCGATTATACCCTCGTCATCTACATAGACAGGCAGGGGACATGGTTTTCCGAGAGCTGTATGTGCAAAGTCAGTCATGGATATAAGGTCGCTCGCAACTCTTTTATTAAGGTTGTTTGCGGCTACAGATCCGCCGAGAACAATGTCGGCTTCGACCGTGTGCCCGACCGCTTCATGCGCCAGCATACCTGCAAGGTCGGGATGTAATATGCATTTATGCAGTCCGGCATTTGAATAGATGCCCTCGCGCTTCTTCATTAATGATTCATACAGAATATCAAGCTCTTCGGTCAATGATGCGGGATTAGGGAAAATTTCATCAAAATGTCCTAGGCCGCCGAAGGATTTAAATAGCTCAACAGGAACTCCGTCGTCGGTTTCGGCAGTCAAAAATACGTAAACAAGGCTTCTTGGCTGGTAGAAGTGGCTGTCCGCACCATCGCTGACAACAAGCAGTTTCTCTATGTCAAGACTGTTTGCGATAACTGACCTGCTGGAAAGCTTCCCGTATTTATCAGCAATCATGCTGTCAACCGTGCTTGCGAAATCTATAAGCATGCTTTGCGGGATATCGTCCCTTGGCGTTATTGTCAAGCCGAAGTTGCCTGACTGCGCGCTTGGCAGAGGCGGTTTGCTCCTGTTTACATGCTTGTCCATGAAAATTGCGTTGTCAGTCGCGGCTGACAGGACTTTTTCCACGCCCTGCTTCGAGTATTCCGCGCCTGATGCGAAACCGAACGTACCACCCTTGTAAACCCGTGCGGAAACGCCCCCCTCGGAGCTTTGTACATTTGTGACCATGTTGCCCGCAAGCATAACAACCCTCTTTGTGTTATTAACCTGCGCACGCAGCTCAGTATAGTCTTTAAAACCCGTTTTGTGTACACTTAGTAAATCCTTAAGCATTATGTCCTCCTCTGTATAATGATAGTTAATTCCTCATTAAACTAATGATATATTTATTGAGTATCCTTACTCTAGCACATATTACCGGAAAAAACTATTGAAAGTTGTCCCCCTGAAAATATGTTAAACCGAAGTCAATCGAAAGAAAAGTCCAGCTCGTCCAGAGTTAGTTCAAATGCGGGCATGAAGTGTTCCATGAAGTATTCGACTTCGGGTAATCCTATCTTCGACAGCTTTTCTTTTGATTGTTCCGCGGCTAAGAGGAAATCCAGATTTCCTGTTTTCAGCTCTTCAATACATTTCATGTAAGCGGTAATTCTGTCGGCGGCTTTTACAAGTGCTGACATTTCATTATCATCCCCTGACAGAACCATTTTATACGCGGGGCGTAATTCGGATGGCAAGGCTGTCAGAAGCTTACGAGATGCTACGGATTCCACCTTTTTATATGCCTCCATTATTTCGGTGTCATAGTATTTAATCGGCGTCGGCAAATCTCCGGTGAAAATTTCCGAGGAATCGTGAAATAACGCTATCGAAGCAGCTAACCCGGGATCTGCGTCACGACCGAAAATATCACGCCTTATAACAGCAAGAGCATGGGCGACCACAGCCACCATATGAGAGTGCTCTTGAATGTTCTCGCGTGTATTATTGCGCATAAGCGACCAACGTGTAATATTTTTCATCCTTGAGATAAGTGCGAAGAAACTAAAACCTTTACCCATAATAAACTCACTCCTCATAATTAAAATTGGGGGTTAGAGATGGCATATATTTTTATTTCCGTCAAGCGGAGCCACGGACGGTGGAGCGTCCGACAATAGAATACACGATGTATTCTTTGGCGGTAGGAAGTTAAAAATATATGCCATCTCTAACCCCCATCATATTCATACAGCAAGATTTGCCACTTGTTCCTCGTAAAAAGCCGCTATTGTCAGACCGAAATATGGAGCCAGCCATATTGATATTATTGGTATTGCGAAAGAGAAGGGTATTGCAAAGAGAACTATATAATCCAAGATGAACCAACCCAGAAATGAAAGGTCGATTGTCAGAAGATCAACTTTTTTTCCATGCATCAAAAGCTTTGACTCCGCAATACATTGAAGTGCACCTTTTGTCGGGTCATCAAGGAGAATGTAATACGCAAGCCGGTATCTATAGCTTGCGACAATACCCGGAACAATGAGGAGAACGCTCCATAACAGAGTAAATATCATAATCAATAAGAACAATAAAATAACCTTAACAAAGAAAAGAAAACCGTTAAATAAATCAAAAAAATCTGTTTTCTGCTTACGGCTGGTCTTTAGACAATAGCTAAGAAAACCAAAGTCAAGAACAGGTTGAAACAATACCAAAAGAAAAGCGAAAAATAAACCAATAGGCCTGAAATCAGTATAAAGGATACCAAGACCCGGCAGCTCACCCGATAAAAGGCGGCTGTAAATGTCTTGTATATTTATAGTGCCCGGCAAACGGAAAGAGAGCCACGATACAACCGCCACAAGAGTGACATATACTAAGCTTATGATAAAAATTCTCGGTGAATTTTCAAAAATCAACCTTCTGGCACCGGCCTTTAGGACTGACCCCGGCATATTAATGACCTTACCTTTCTAATCTATTATACTATGCATTATAGTTTTGGATGTATGGATATTATAGCAAGTTTCTCAGGACTTGTGTACATTGCTTTTCAAAAAACACAAAAGAATATTTTTATCATATTGACTTCCAAGCCTATTGGTTGTACAATGATGTTCCTGTGGGCTAACAGTGGCACAAGATGTTGTGTTAACAACATTACCGGGAAAAGCAAAATGAAAGGGTGGCTGTAATGCCTGTTACCAGCATCAAAAAAAGAGACGGAAGAATCGCAGAGTTCAACGTTGCCAAGATATCCGACGCAATCTGCAAAGCTTTTAAGGCGACCTACAGACCCGGAAACGGGGCGTTATCGGACAGACTTGCCGATGAAGTAAAAAGCATCCTGCAGCAGGAAGGCGAAGAAACGCCGGATGTCGAACACATTCAGGATATTGTCGAAAGAGTTCTTATGGACAACGGCTATATCGCAACCGCAAGAGCCTACATACTTTACAGAAACGAGCGAAACCGTGTCCGTCAAATGCGGACTCGGCTTATGAAAACCTATGAGGAAATCACAAACACGGATGCGCGAAACAGCGACGTAAAAAGAGAAAACGCAAACATAGACGGTGATACGGCTATGGGAGTCATGCTTAAATACGGCTCGGAAGGCGCGAAACAATTCTATAATATGTTTGTCCTAAAACCTGAGCATTCCACCGCACATTCAGAAGGAGATATACATATACATGACCTTGATTTCCTTACTCTCACGACAACATGTTGTCAAATAGACATCATTAAGCTGTTTAAGGGAGGTTTCTCCACGGGTCACGGGCATCTTCGCGAGCCAAATGACATTGCTTCTTATACTGCACTTGCATGTATTGCTATACAATCAAATCAAAATGACCAGCATGGCGGACAAAGTATAGTGAACTTTGATTACGGCATGGCGGAGGGCGTGAAAAAAACATTTATCAAGCTTTACCGTCAAAACCTTGCAAAAGCATTGATGCTGGCAAGACAAATCGATGACCCCGAAGACGAAATAAGTGCAATTATCGCCGAAATTGAAAAGGAAACAAAGATAGTCCCGACATTGGAGCATAACGAGAAATACCTAAGTCTTGAAAGACCGAAGCTGTCAGAAAAATTCAGAGATGAGGGTGATATTGATCAAATACAGGAAACAGCCCTGCACTTCGCAAAAAAGGAAACAGACAGAGCCACGTTTCAAGCCATGGAAGCGTTAATCCACAACTTAAATACAATGCATTCAAGAGCAGGAGCGCAAACCCCGTTTTCTACAATTAATTACGGAATGGATACCTCTCCCGAAGGGCGAATGGTAATGAAAAATGTCATGCTTGCTACAGAAGCAGGTCTCGGCAACGGGGAAACACCGATTTATCCGATTCAAGTATTTCGCGTTAAAAAGGGAATAAGCCTTGACCCGGGCGATCCGAATCATGACCTGTTTAAGCTTGCCTGCCGCTGCAGCGCGAAACGCTTGTTCCCGAACTTTGCTTTTGTCGACGCGCCGTTTAACATAAAGCATTACAAAGAAGGCGTAAAAGAAACAGAGATTGCATACATGGGTTGCAGAACACGGGTCATAGCAAATGCGTACGATCCAAATCAAGAAATTTGCAACGGGCGCGGCAATCTGTCATTTACATCAATAAATCTGCCCCGGCTGGCAATAAAAGCAAACGGAGATATTGAACGGTTCTTTGAAGATCTTGATTATAAGCTTGATTTGGTAATAGATCAATTACTTGAACGATTTGAAGTGCAATGCAGAAAACGAGTCTACAACTTCCCGTTTCTGATGGGGCAGGGGGTATGGCTTGATTCAGAAAAACTAGGCTACAACGATGAAGTACGAGACATCTTAAAGCACGGAACGCTGACAATCGGTTTTATCGGTCTTGCCGAAACTCTTAAAGCTCTTATCGGCGAACATCACGGGGAAAGTGAACGTGCTCAAAATCTTGGTCTTGAAATAATAAGCCATCTGCGCTCAAAATGCGACATGGAAACAAAAGAAAGAGGTTTGAATATAACACTTATAGCAACTCCGGCGGAGGGTCTGGCAGGCAGATTCGTAAAAATCGACCGTGCGCGTTATGGAAGCATAACGGGAGTAACAGACAAGGATTATTATACAAACAGCTTCCATATTCCTGTTGATTATAAGATAAATGCCTATGAAAAAATTAAACTGGAAGCTCCTTATCATGCACTGACAAACGCCGGGCATATCAGCTACGTCGAAATGGACGGAAGCCCGATAGATAACCTCGAGGCATTTGAAAAGATAATAAGGTTTATGCACAAATCAGGCATCGGCTACGGCTCTGTAAATCATCCAGTAGACCGCGACCCTGTTTGCGGCTATACAGGCGTTATTAAAGATGAGTGTCCGAATTGCGGAAGACGTGAGGAAGATGGCAGCCCGGCAGACGAAAAACTACCGGGATTTGAACGTATCAGACGCATAACAGGGTATCTGGTCGGTACTGTTGACAGGTTTAATGATGCAAAACGAGCCGAAGAAAAAGACAGAGTATTACACGACATGACGTGTATTGCCGATGTGTAAAAAGTTTGAAAGCAAGTTTCAAGCAGTGATGATACTGCTTTTGGTGCAGGTTAGATAGAAATGAAAATAGCCGGATTAGTTCAAGAATCCATAGTTGACGGACCGGGCTTAAGGTTTGTGGTTTTCACTCAAGGCTGCAGTATTCGCTGCGAAGGTTGCCACAATCCGGATACATGGGATTCAGGCGGCGGCACGGAAATGTCTCTTGCCGAAATCATTGGTGAAATGCTGTCAGACCCGCTGACCGACGGGCTGACCCTGTCGGGTGGTGAACCCTTTGAACAAGCTGCGGACTGTGCGTGTCTCGCAGCCGCCGCACATGAAAACGGGCTTAATGTCTGGACTTTTACAGGGAAGACGTTTGAAGAGTTGCTTGCGGAGGAAATAAACGATGAAGATGTAAAGCTTTTGTTGGAGCAGACAGATGTTTTGGTAGATGGAAGGTTTGATATCACTGAAAGAACGCTGACTAAGAAATGGTGCGGAAGTAAGAATCAGAGGGTTATAAAGGTTAGGGAAAGCTTATCTTCCGGTAAGGTAATTATGATATGGTAACAGTGCAAAGGGTATCCGGAAAACTTTTTGTAATTCCAGCCAATGCACTGCACGCTAGTGGAAACTTGTATTAATCGGCAAAATTTGTGTGCTGACTGAAATTACTAAAAGTTTTCCGGATACCCTTTGCACTGTTACTTGACATTAGTTAAAAGGAGTGATTTTTCATATGAAAACTACAGTCAAAGAACTATATCAGAACCAAGAGGCTTTCTCCGGCAAAAAAGTCACGATACAGGGGTGGGTCAGGTCTATACGTGATATGAAAGCGTATGGGTTTATCGACCTCAATGACGGGAGTTCTTTTAAGGGCGTTCAGATTGTAATTGAGGAAGGGAAGCTTTCCAACTTTAAAGAAATCGTCAAGCAAAATGTAGGCGCGGCTCTGGTAATAATCGGAATACTAAAGATAACTGAAGGTGCGAAGCAGCCGTTTGAAATACAAGCTGAGGAAATAATCGTTGAAGGTGAATCCACACCTGAATACCCGCTGCAAAAGAAACGCCATTCGCCTGAGTTTCTTCGGACGATAGCTCATTTAAGACCGAGAACAAATCTTTTTTCAGCCGTTTTCAGAGTACGTTCCGTCACTGCTCATGTACTTCATTGCTTTTTTCAGGAACGCGGCTTTGTCAACGTCCACACACCGATAATAACTTGCAGCGATGCCGAAGGAGCAGGGGAGATGTTCCATGTTACGACGATGAACATGGCAGAAATTCCGACAAACTCTGACGGGACGGTAGATTACTCAAAAGACTTTTTTGGCAAGAAAGCAGGCTTGACGGTGTCGGGGCAACTTAACGCAGAGGCATATGCACTCGCATTCGGCGGAGTTTATACATTCGGTCCGACATTCAGAGCAGAGAACTCAAACACACCAAGACATGTCGCTGAGTTTTGGATGATAGAGCCCGAGATAGCCTTTGCGGACTTAAACGACGATATGCAACTGGCGGAGGATATGCTTAAGTATATTATTAGCAGCGTAATGGAAGAGTGCAAAGATGAGCTGGAGTTTTTGAATGCTTTTGTTGACAAGGAACTGCTGGAAAGATTAAATACCGTAGCGAGTGCCGAGTTTGGTCATGTCACATACACGCAAGCTATTGATATCCTTTTACAATCGGGTGTAACATTTGAGTTTCCGGTGTCATGGGGTTGCGACCTTCAAACAGAACACGAACGCTACTTGACAGAAAAACATTTCAAAAAGCCCGTATTCGTAACGGACTACCCGAAGGATATAAAAGCATTCTATATGCGTCTCAACGATGATGGAAAAACAGTAGCTGCAATGGACTTACTAGCCCCCGGTATCGGAGAAATAATAGGCGGCAGCCAACGCGAAGAACGAGCCGAAGTGCTGGAGGCTCGCATTGAAGAAATGGGTCTTGATAAAGAAACCTATTGGTGGTATTTAGAGCTAAGGTGCTTTGGAGGTACAAAACACGCAGGCTTCGGACTGGGATTTGAAAGACTCCTGATGTATCTGACAGGGGTGTCAAACATAAGAGATGTTCTACCGTTTCCAAGAACAGTGGGATCGTCGGAATTTTGAAGATAGGTTTTACTCTTTTGACTAGTTGAATTTGTTTGACATAAATCTGCAGATAATATATAGTTCCAACCATGGAACTGTCGTTTGGCGGCTTGGTCACTCTCTGAAAGGAGGGTGATGTCTATGGTAACGTATGCAGAGTTGATTCAATTCGCAATACTAATCGTAGCAGTTGTTGCTCTCTGCTTGAAAAAGCGGAAGAGAAAATAACCAGAGACGCCGTTAGAGCAACGGCGTCTCTCTTCTAAATTCAGGACTGAGCCGCCCTGCAAAAGCGGCAGTTCCTATTTGTGTATTCAATGTAACATGGGACACTAGAAAAGTCAACACTTTTCTATGTTTTACATATCACTTTTCTATGTTTTACATATCAATCCGAATCTCCTTCAAATGCACCCTCAAAGCCTTCCTCATCATCCCCTCTGCTTATTGAGGTTGTTCTTGTTGTGCCGCCAGAGACGAATTGTTTGCCGCATTCGGGGCAGGTGTCGTAGGTGAGAGTTACCATCTGGTTTACTATTTCACGGTCTTCGCGGTGTGCTCTTGCCTGCTCGTTTCTGACGTGTTCCTGCTCGTGTGAAGCGACAGCGGCGGCAGCCATATTCGGGCTTATGCTTGTCGGTGTCTGGAAACTGACGGAAGAATCGTCCGATTGATCGACATATCTGCGGTTTTCACAAGTAATACAAACGCCTTGCGGCTTTAACTCTTCAAGTAAACCACTCTCTGTCAGCACGGGAGTATGTTCAAAAGGCGAATCTTGCACACCCGGCATACCTTGCACGCCACGCAGAACCGGAGCTGCCACCCCGGCATTCGGAGCAATCTGCGACATAATCATAGCTCTATTGGAAATCTCCGCAAAATCACCATCCGAACTAAAAAACAAAGCACTAGAACCATGTGTAGGCATTTTCATAGTCGGGTTCGAAATTGATGCACGGGGAGCATTAGCACGCGAAGCATAGCTCTCAGCAGGGGAGTTAACCCTTCCAAGAGCCATCATGTTATTCATATTGGAAATACGTCCGACATCCATGTCTAACCTCTTAATTCCATAATAGAAACATTACCACTTGATTATCTATATATTATACCATATAATTCTAATGATTTCAAGATAGTAATTGCATTTGGCAGCTGCTTCACCAGCAAAGGAAACAAAACATTGAACAATATATTCTCAACTATCAACATACAACAGACACTTACCGAGTTAAGTGCGGATATTACAAACGGACTGCCGTCTGAAGAGGCTGAAGAGAGGCTGAAAGCGAACGGACCGAACCGGCTCAAAAGCGCAAAAAAACGCAAACTTATTCTAAGGATTCTTGACCAGTTCAAGGACTTTCTGGTGCTTATACTAATCGCGGCAGCGGTTATTTCAGTTGTTGTCGGGGACGGCTTAAAAGATGCGATTATTATTGTTGCAATTCTAGTATTAAACATGATAATCGGAATAACACAAGAAAATAAGGCTGACAACGCGCTTAAAGAACTTAAGAACATGGCAAGTCCGAAAGCAAAAGTCAAAAGAGACGGACAAGTAATAAAAATCGACTCTTGCGACGTTGTAACCGGAGATATTGTCATACTGGACGCAGGAGACTTCATACCGGCTGATTTGAGACTTATTGAGAGCGTAAACATGAGAGTTGACGAATCATCGCTAACGGGAGAATCCGTGCCGGTAAAGAAAGACGCAAGAGCACTTATGACCCCTGACGCGACAATAGGCGACAGGGTAAACTTAGCGTATTCGGGATGCATAGTAACTTACGGCAGAGGCACGGGAGTTGTATATGCTACAGGCATGGAAACCGAAATGGGGAAAATCGCAACCATGCTTGAGGATACAGACGAAGCAAAAACCCCGCTTCAAACAAAACTGAACGACTTGGCAAAATCTCTCGGCATACTGTGTATCATAACATGCGCATTTGTATTTTTGGTTGCCGTATTATATAACTTCCTGGGCTTCGGAGACTATAGAGACCTGATCGAAATGCTGATGGTTGCAGTATCACTGGCAGTCGCGGCTGTTCCCGAAGGTATTGCAATAGTGGCAACGGTTATATTAGCTCTAGGTGTACAAAAGATGGTCAAAGCACATGTTATCGTAAAGAAGCTCCGCGCAGTTGAGACACTCGGAAGCACAACCGTAATCTGCTCCGACAAGACAGGCACACTGACTCAGAACAAAATGACTGTAGTAAAAGTAGCCGACCCGGAAAATGCATACGAAGTAACGGGAGTCGGATATAAAGCGAAGGGACATGTGGTATCGGACGGGATGGTTTCCAGAAACATATCTCTGATGGCTGAAATAGGCGTTCTTTGTAATGATGCGGTTTTTGATGAAAAGCACTCATTAATAATCGGTGATCCGACCGAAGGAGCTATGCTGGTATTCGGAGCAAAGCTGGGTCAGCATAAGGATGAAATGAATGAGCTTCATAAGCGTATTCAAGAAATACCGTTTGATTCCGACAGAAAAATGATGTCAACGTATAATCAACACGGAAACAATATTATCATGAACACAAAGGGCGCACCCGATGCAATAATCAACCGATCTTCGAGCGTTTATATTGACGGGGTTATAGTGCCGATGTCCGATTCAATAAAGCAAAATTTGATAGAGCAAAACGAACAATTTGCCGGACAAGCACTGCGGGTATTGGCTTTTGCATACAAGAGATATGAAACAGTAAGTGCAATTGACAACGTTGAAGACGACCTGGTATTTGTAGGCATGATGGGAATCATGGATCCGCCGCGCGAAGAAGTAAGAGATTCGGTTATGCAATGTCACAGTGCAGGAATAACCGTTAAGATGATAACCGGTGATCATAAAAAATCAGCAGCAGCGATTGCACAAATCCTCGGTATTATAGAAGAAGGAGCGGAAGTTCTTGACGGTAATGACATCAATGACCTGTCCAACGAGAGCTTGATAGAAAAGGTTAAGACAGTTAATGTCTTTGCCAGAGTTTCACCGGAGCACAAGGTAAAAATCGTCACAGCCATCAAAGCAAATAATAACATTGTTGCAATGACGGGAGATGGCGTTAACGACGCGCCTTCACTGAAAAAAGCAGATATCGGTATTGCAATGGGTATAACCGGAACAGACGTGACAAAAGAGGCCGCAGACATGATTTTGACAGACGACAATTTTGTAAGTATTGTAGGCGCTGTTGAACAAGGCAGAACAATTTACGGAAATATAAGAAAGGTGACAGGTTATCTGCTGGGCTGCAACATTGGTGAGATTCTGATAGTTCTTCTTGCCATCGTATTCGGATTGCCGGTGCCGCTTGTCGCCACACAATTGCTGTTTGTAAACCTGCTGACAGATGCACTCCCTGCTTTTGCTCTCGGAATGGAGGGCAAAGAACCCGGAGTGATGAACAGAAAGCCGAGAAATCCAAAGGATGCTATTGTAAACAGGCGTGTAATGAAATCCGTGATTATAAGAGCAATATTCATTTGCATCAGCGCATTCGGAGCTTTTCTATACGGGTTTTTCATAGCCAACATACCCGACGGCATCGACAGGCATATCCTTGCTATGAGCATGTGCTTCTTCACATTGGTAGCCGCCGAACTTCTCGTTGTTTATCCATCAAAATCTGATGCATTTATGGGAGTAAGCAAGAGGCTGTTCGGTAATAAATTTTTAAACCTTGCTACCTTAGCAGCACTTGCTGTATTGGTTGCTGTTATGTATATACCGGTACTGGGAGACCTCTTTACAGTCATTCCTCTCGGAGCAACAGAACTGACAATCTGCATATTGCTGGTAATTACAGCAATTGCAGGGTTTGAAATATCCAAGATTAGTTCAAGGAGATAAAATATAGCTTTCCGCACTTAACATGGTAGTATTATGTTGGTTATTTTTGTCAGATACATAATATTACTTAATAAAGAATGTCGATTAATTATATGACTTGACTGGAGGAAAGGTTAATGGGAGGCTGTTTGAAAGTATTGGGTATACTTTTTGCTGCATTTATACTGTTGGGTGTTGTTGTCTTTTTTGCAGATTGGATATTTAGCTGGGGAGGAGCCGGAGGAGCTACTTGGATTGTTCCTGTTATAGCAATAATAGCGGTTGTTATAGTGGGAGGTCTAATATGGTCTGCAATCAGTTCGTCCGGCACAGGCGGTTATGGAGGAGGATCTACAGGCACAAGCCACAGTAATGGTAGTGGCAGCAATAGTGCCGGTATTGGCGCTGGTATAGGAGGTGGAGTTGCAGGAAGCAAAACCGGTACGAACGACAGGAGAACAACCGGTAAACAACTCAATAATAGAGGACGTTCCGGAAAGAACACAGGTGGATTAAATAAAGAGGGTTGGCAGCACGTTAATGCTCATTGTGCTAATTGTAATCGTCCACTAACTGATAAACAACGAAATAATAGACAATTTTATTGTAGCCAAAAATGTTATGGTGAGTTTAGAAGAAAGAACTATGGCAGGACAAGACCGGATTTTTAACGTGATTTACACCATTTGAACATATAACATAGATACTCTATATCCGTTTCACCTCGTCTTGGAGCATACATTTTATCTTGTCGCTCATGTTTTCCTATAGCAATTTTTCTTTATGTATGTTATACTCGCAGTCATGAATGAGGCAGGAAAACTAAGTAATAAGTTCATAAATAAAGGAAGGCTTTTTGCAGGTAGTGTACATGCAAAAACCAAAACGTTGGCAAAGCTGCTGTTTGTAGAAAAAGAGCAGCCGGATTCGTTTGAGCATTTTGATAAACAGGAAAAAACCATATCCGTTGTATATGATTTAGATACCGAAGTAAAGAAACAATTTAACAACTTGGATATGATCACTACAAGTGCTATAGCCATTATGTTAAGTGAAACAAGAACAAAATCCGATTCACCATTCATAAAGAAACTTGCAAAAACCGATATACGTGTGATACTGCATAAGTTCTGCAAAGACTCCTATTTTGCGACAGACATTGAGCAGTTAAACAAACTCTTTAATGAGACCTATTATAAACAAAAAATAAGAAGATATCTTAGAAATGTTACTGTTTTTGTAAAAAGGGGAATAGGGGATTCGCTTCCGAGAAGATCGGCGTTTCGTAAAGCAAGAATAACTAAAAACAGGTTTATAAACAAAATCTGTGAAACGATAAACACATTTGAATCTGTCAAGTTCATTTCGGCATTATCGGGAAATGATGAGATTTCGGATTCGAAGAGAAACTATAAGCTTGACCATCTCAGCGAGAACTACAAAGATGCGTTGATATATCTTGTTGATTTGCTTCTGACATGCACTTGTATCGCAAAAATGCTGTTTGTTGAGAGAAGGATAAAGAACATTAAAGAAGATTCCGAGTTTAACAAGATAATAACAAACATGGCAAAATCTATCAGCAATCATAATATGATTATAAATAAAATAAGACCGGTTTATAAACAATATTATCAAGCGGAGTTAGGCAACATTAGTGGTGACGATTTTCTATATGGCATGGCGATTACAATAATGGTAAACCGAGCTACGAAAACAGACATAAAAAACACGGAAATACTTCAAATCTACAGCGGGTATGAGACTGCAACTGAATTGAAGCAGGACATAAATAAATGGCTTGACGGTCTCGCCAAGGTTAACGAAACTGACGATATAGGAACATTAATACTTCAAAAAATAACCCTGTCTATACAAGATAATTACGTAATGCTGATAAATGCGTTGCAGGAACTGACAAACTGGGAAAACTATTACAATCAGAGAGTTTCCTACTATAAAAAAGAAAGAGCCAAAGACCGCTATCTTGTAGGCGACTTTGGAGAAGAAAAAGAAGAGCTGATTGTGCTTCCGTAAAAATACCCTCTGAGCTGTTTCCATTAAATACCGTTAGATACCAAAAAATCCTTGAGCAAGTTCATACACACATCTTTTCTATATTGTATGCCGACTCTGCCGCGCCTTGGTTGGATTGCTTCGTCATAGGCAGACAGATACTTATCTTTCAGAGCTTTGGCTTCATCGATTGACTTGTCTATAAACATATTATCAATATCACTGCGCCGGATTATTACATCAATGACTGCTCCAAAAGCTGTTGCGCAGTTTTTTATGATACCGTCTGATACATCCAAAATGCCTGCAAATGAAGTTCTTGATATCGCAAGAGCATTGCGGGCACCGACTTTTTTATAGTAGTAATTATCAATACCTAACTTCGGCATTAGCACCTCAACGATAAGTTCATCGGGTTCAAGTGCTGTTTTTCCGGCTCCGAGGTAGAACTCTTTTATGGGTATAATGCGCTCACGGTCAGCATTTGCCAGACGAAGCATTGAATCAGTGACCATAAAAATCAGAGCACTGTCTGCTTTTGCCGAGCCGTTGGCGATGTTGCCGCCGATGGTTCCGGCATTTCTAATTGCCGGAGCTGCTATCTGCTCACATGCTTCTTTAAGAATTGCAGGTGACAGCGGACTTTCGATGACCTCCGTGAATGTGCATGCTGTACCGAAGCGGATGAATTTCTCATCTTCACTAATCCGGTGCAACTCTTCCATATTATTAATAAACAGATACCGGGCTTCGGAACATTTGCCCGATACCATCAAATCAGTGCCGCCGGAGTAGGGGATAAGTGATGTATTCTTTCTCAGTTTAAGAACATCATTTAATGATTTCGGATGGGTTTTAGTCTGCGGCGCGCGGGGTGAAAGCTCGTCTTTCAAAAATTGATCACTATCTTTTGCGGCTATACCTATGGCTTTGACAATAGAGTTATATCCCGTACATCTGCAAATATTACCGGACATTCCAATTCGAATTTCTTCTTCCGTAGGATCCGGATTAGAAGATAATATACTTTCCGAAGCCATCATCATGCCGGGTATGCAAAAACCGCATTGAACAGCGGAAACAGACGCATAAGCCTTATCAAGAGCAGCAAATCGCTCTGTTTTACCGTATCCTTCAATAGTAACTACATCGGCATCACACAAGCTGCCCATGGCAATCAGACAGGAGTTTATAAGCCTGCCGTCTACAAGCACCGCACAAGCACCGCACTCTCCCTCTTTGCACCCGCATTTTGTCCCGGTCAGCTCCAAATCACTGCGTAAATAATCAAGAAGCCTTATAGAAGGATTACCGCTGTAAGTGATTTTATTATTGTTAAGAGTAAATTTTACTTTAGGAAACTGATTCACATTATCCATACGGCAAATTTTCCTTTCTTAACGCGTCCATAACATCCTCAGGCATGAAAGGCAGCTTATATATATTCACTCCCAATGCGTTTTGAATTGCCTCAATTATTGCCGGAGCACCGCCAACGTGCGGCATTTCACCCGCGCCTTTTGCACCGAACGGGCCTTCGGGGTATTGCTCAACATAGAGCATAATTTTCATATTCGGAATATCCAGCGATGTCGGTATAATATAATCACACATAAGTTTATTCCCTATACGTCCGTTTCCGGGAGCACAGTTTTCCATTATGCCCCAACCGAGGCTTTGCACAAAACCGCCTTCCATTTGCCCGATTACGATATTCTCATCAATTGGAGTGCCGACATCAAATGAACCCCACGCGCCCGGTACTGTGATAAATCCGGTGAGAGTATCTACTTCAACCTCGACAGCATTAACCGCCCAACTGTAAGTCGGATAAGCATCACCCGTAAATGTATCCGCATTAAACGGTATCAAAAAGTCAGGGTGCTCATAGTGCTTTTCTATTACCTGCTCCTCGCCGTCTATCCAACAGTTCTTCAACTCCGCGGCAGCGCGGCGTAAAAGCTCACCGACAACCATAATCGAACGTGACGCAACCGTGGGTCCTGAATCCGGTACTCTTGAAGTATCGGGAAGTTCGTTTATTACTTGCTCATACGGCAAACTCAGCTCTTGCGCGACGATCTTAATAAATGTAGTATTAAGACCCTGACCCATATCCGTATTGCCCGTAAGTATCTCAACTTTACCGTCCGTGTGTTTTTTTAGCCTTGCGGTGGCTTTGATTATATCGCGTTCACCGTTTCCGGTAAAACCTGCTCCATGGAAAATTGCAGAAAACCCGATACCTCTTCTAAATCTTCCGCTCTGATTCTTAAATTCATTCATTTTCCGGTAGTAATCGCTTTCGCGCAAAACATCTTCCGCCATTGCCAGCAGAGGAACAGGGAAATGGTATATTCCGCTTGTAGAGGTAAGGTCACCCTGCTTTGCAAAATGAGCAAGCTTGAAATCAACGGAATCTACTCCAAGCTCCTTTGCAACATGTGTCATCATCATCTCAACGGCAAAGAAAACCTGCGGACCGCCAAAACCGCGAAACGCTCCGTTTGGAACGGTGTTAGTCTTGCGGGCATGTCCGTGTATCTTAATATTCGCAATATCATAAACTCCGCATGCTCCAATCGTGGCACGCTGCAGAACAACCATTGACATAGTCGTATATGCACCTGCGTCAATCAGTACATCAACTGCCATTCCCGTTACTCTTCCGTTTTTAACAGCAACCTTATATGTACATATAGACGGGTGGCGTTTGCTGGTTGCTATAATATCTTCCTCACGGTCAAAAACAACCCGTACAGGCTTGCCGCCTGCTTTTAGTGCAGCTACAGCAACTTGACAGGCAAGCGTGGATGGAAAATCCTCCTTACCGCCGAACCCTCCTCCTGTAATATCCTGACGGACGATTACATCATCGGGTCTGAGCCCTGTTGCTCTTACAACGGCACGCTGTACATAATAAGGGCATTGTAAAGAGCCGTGGACGAACAGCTTCCCGTCACGGTATTCGGCAATTATACCGTTTGTTTCAAGATAAATATGTTCCTGCAAGCCCGTTTTATATGTTCCCTCGATGACTTTATCAGCACTTTTGAAAGCATCGTCAACATCACCTTTATTAATGTTAAAATCAAAAAAGACATTATCTGATTTATTCACGTCAAGAACGGGATCCAGCTCGATATAATCAATCTCAACAGCAGATAAAAACTTATTTACTTCATCTTCATCAGGTCCGGCAAGCATACCGACAGGCTCGCCGATAAACTCCACGTTGTCCGTAAAAACAGGAGTATCATCTTGTATCATATGAACTTCATTTATGCCGGTGACATCATTTTTATCAACATAGAAGTAACCCTGCGGCATATCGGGCAGTATAACCCTTTTTACAACTCCTTTTGCGATTTCCGAACGTATAATGCGGCCGAAAAGCATGCCGGAGACAGGATAGTCACATACATACCTTGCACTGCCGTTTGCTTTTGCACAGTGGTCAGTTTTTTGAACCGGTTTTGATATAGGGTTCATGCGATGCCTCCTTCCGTAAGCTCTATGTCAGCTCTACTTGCTTTCCGCGGACATACTTTGCACGGATAGCGCTGTCGTCGGAGCAGTATATTACTCTGGAGAGCCGCTCTCTAATCGAGAGCGGGTTTGTTGTCAGTAATTTTGAATCATCAATTACAACCGCGTCAAACTCATATCCTTTTTCAAAGCTTCCGACATTTCCGAAAAAGCTGCCGCCGCCGCGTGTACCCAGATAAAACGCTTCTTCAAGCGACAATGGTTCATATAGATTATCTATCAAACGCCAATAAAGGTTTGAAGCTTGCATCGCGTCACTCATTGCTCTGAATATCGACAGATGACAGCCGCCCGCTACATCACTTCCAAGACCGACATTGATGCCGTGTTTGAGGTACTTACGAACAGGTGCTATTCCGGAAGCGAGGTTAAAATTAGATTGCGGGCAGTGCGCGACATATACATTATTTTGCGTCATAAGATCAATCTCGCGGTCATTACACCAGACACAATGTGCCATAACAGTCGGCACTCCGCTTCCGCCGAATAACCCGAACTGCTGATAAGCATGTGAATATGTTTCGCATTGCGGGCACAGTTCTTTAACCCATGCAATTTCATCCATGTTTTCCGAAAGATGTGACTGAACCGGAAGCGCATACTCTTCCTGAAGCTGCTTCAGGTTTCTCATCAACTCATCAGAACAAGTCGGAATGAAGCGGGGTGTGATGATTGGTGATGTATTGTCAAACCTATCTTTAGTGTCCAAAATCCAGGAGCGTGCGGCATTGTATGCGGCTTTTGCATCGGCCTGTCTTAAAATAGCGGGACAGTTTCTGTCCATGTTCACCTTGCCAACCATAGAAACAATACCCGATTGTTCCAGCTTTTCCATCAGGTACACGGTGGCCGGTGTGTGGAGAGTCGCGAAGATGCAAGCTCTTGTAGTCGCACTGTGCTTTATTGCGTTGGTAAAAATGTTGTACGCTTTTACAGCGTAGTCGAGTTGAGCGTATTTTGACTCTTCGGGATATGTGTATCTGCCCAGCCAGTCAAGCAGCTCCAGATCGGTGCCCAGCCCTCTGAAAGAATATTGCGGTGCATGAGTATGAAGGTCACATAGTCCGGGAATAATTAAGTAATCACCATAATCGGTAATTTTAAAGTACAGATAGTCTTCAGGGAACTCACTATATACACCAAGCACCTGATTTTCTGAGTATACAAGGTATCCGTGTTCGACGATTTTCAGCTTGTCCGGTGCTTCACTATAGCATATGTTACCTTTGAGAATAGTGATCATATATTCATTGGTCCTTTCGTGGGACTTGTAACGAGTATACTATAATTTATTGTTTTTTGCACCAAAAAACTTTGAAATCGGTTCATAATATGTTATCCTGTCTATATACACATAGAGGAGGAACAATACTAAATGATTGATTTGACAGTGTGTAAGGAAAGTCTTACAAGAAACATTCAGAAAGCCAAAGAGAACAACGTTATCCTTCCTACGTTCAATCAAATGAAGAATCCGGAGCAGAATGTTCCTGCACATGTACAGGAAAAGCTTCGGCACGTCGGGCTGTGGGATGTAAATCCGTTAAATCTGTTTCGCATAACATGGAAAAATGAGAGGAAAATGTCAGGCGGTTTATTTGGAAAGCCAAATTACATTGAGCTGCCATCAATCTTGACAGGAGTCAAAGCAAGAATCATTTGCATGGTCGGAAAATACTTCCCGACAGGCTGCCATAAGGTAGGCGCATCCTTCGGCTGTCTTGTGCCGAGGCTTGTCACAGGACAGTTTGACTCAGCAACAAAAAAAGCCGTATGGCCGTCTACCGGAAACTATTGCAGGGGCGGGGCATTTAACTCCAAGCTGCTTGCGTGTGATTCAATTGCAATTCTTCCCGAGGGAATGAGCAGAGAGCGTTTTGACTGGTTATCAACCATAGCGGGGGAGGTTATAGCCACCCATGGTACGGAAAGCAATGTCAAAGAGATTTTTGACAAAACTAATGAGCTTCGTTCGACACGTGATGATATAATGATATTTAATCAATTTGACGAAATGGGTAATTATCTGTGGCATTACGAAATTACGGGAAATGCAATCAGCGAAGCATTTTCGGACTTAAACATGGCAAACAGCGATAAGCTAAACTTTGCGGGAATATGCCTGATGTCCGGCTCGGCAGGTTCTTTAGGTTCGGGTGATTATTTAAAACAAAAGTACCCACGCTCAAAAATAGCAGTCGGAGAAGCCCTGCAATGCCCGACAATTCTAAACAACGGATTTGGCGACCACAGGATTGAAGGAACAGGTGATAAACATATCCCATGGGTGCATAATGTCAAAAACACAGATATGGCAATTGCAATTGACGATAATGATGCCATGGCACTACTTCGCCTCTTTAACGAAAAAGCAGGAAAGAAATTCCTTACCGATGAAATAGGTATGAGTCCGGAAAATGTGGATCAACTGGCATACATGGGCATTTCCGGGATTTCAAACATGCTATGCGCAATTAAGTTTGCAAAGTATTACGAACTTACAAATAACGATGTTGTTGCAACAATACTCACAGACTCTGTTGAAATGTATATGTCCAGAATAGAAGAGCTGAACAAGGCGGAAGGTGAATATTCACCAATCAAAGCAGCCGTAGACTACTCCTCACATCTGCAGGCCGCAAAAACAGACAACCTGTTAGAACTGACTTATGCGCAGCGCAGAAGAGTACATAATCTGAAATATTACACATGGGTAGAGCAACAAGGCAGGTGTGCTAACGACTTAAACGACCAATGGTATCATCAGGATAAAACATTTGAGTCTGTGCAGCCGCAAGCAAAGCAAATAGATGATCTCATTAATGAGTTTAACGAAGCCGTGGGATTATTAGATTAGCGGTCGCCGGGCGGTGATTAGGGACTAGCGGCTGGATAAGACTATGTAGGGGTGACCGCCCCCGGTCGCCCGAGGGAGAAATGCTATAAAAATGAGTAATACCTGTTGGGTTAAAAATACAGTGCCGAAGTCTGACTGCTCGTTAAGTATGTCATTGATGGATGTCCGTATTGTTGAAAAAATCCGCGAATTCCACAGTAGCTTTCCGCAATATTCGGTTACACCGCTTGTATCTCTTGATACTCTTGCTGAAAAGTTTGGTGTTGCAGGCATCCATATCAAAGACGAATCATACAGGTTTGGCTTAAACTCGTTCAAAGCGCTTGGATGTACCTTTGCGCTTGCCGGATATATTGCTCAAAGATTGGGCATCCCCGTTTGGGAGCTTGATTACAAGACATTACCCGAAGCCGCGAATAAACTCGGAGAGTTTACATTTTTTGCGGCTACAGACGGTAATCACGGACGTGCGGTAGCATGGGCGGCAAGAGAACTGGGGCAAAAAGCAGTCATTTTCATGAATAAGGGCTGTCCGGAAGTGCGTCTTGAGCATATAAAACGTGAAGGCGCAGAGGCATCAATCTCCGACTTAAACTACGATGACACAATCCGTTATGTAACGGAGCTGGCATCAAAAACCCCAAACAGCGTTATAGTACAAGACACGGCATGGGAAGGGTACACAGACATCCCGGGTTGGATAATGCAAGGTTATGCGGTAATGGCTCTTGAAGCCTGCGAACAGTTAAAAAAGCAGGATTTAAAACCCACACATATGCTTATTCAAGCAGGAGTAGGAGCCTTTGCCGGTTCAGCACAAGCATTGGTTTCTAATCTTTACGGTGACAATGCACCGATAACATTTGTTGTTGAACCGCATGTAGCTGATTGTTACTATCGCTCTGTGTTAAAAAATGACGGAGAACCTGTAAATGTCGGCGGTGATATGAAAACAATAATGGCAGGACTCGCATGCGGAGAACCGAGCCTGTTATCATGGGATATATTGAAAAACAAAAGCGACTACTTCGCAACAATTGAAGACAGCCACGCAGCCCATGCTATGCGTGTACTCGGCGCACCGCTTCCGGGCGACACAAGAATCATATCAGGCGAATCGGGCGCGTCATCCATGGGTTTCCTGCTGGAGCTGCTGGGAAATAAAAACCTTGCTCAACTACGGGAACAGGCAGGCATAACAAAAGACTCAAGGTTTTTATTGTTCAGCACAGAAGGGGACACAGACCCTGATAATTATCTTGACATTGTTTGGAACGGGAAATATCAGTCATAAAACGAGGAGGAAGAAATGAAAAGAATAGTATTAGCACTTGGCGGAAACGCATTGGGAGATAACTTGCATGAGCAGATGGTTGCGGTAAAAACCGCTGCAATAGCGATTGCGGATTTGATAGAAGACGGCTTAGAAGTCGTTATCACACACGGTAACGGACCGCAGGTAGGAATGATAAATCTTGCGATGGAAACAGCAGCAAAGGTTGATGAAAGTCTATTCTATATACCGATGTCGGTATGTGTGGCAATGAGTCAGGGATACATTGGCTATGACATACAAAACGCACTTCGCGAGGAACTGTTATCCCGTGAGATTGACAAACCCGTAGCAACAATAGTAACACAAACTCTGGTCGACGCTAATGACCCTGCATTTGACAATCCGTCAAAGCCAATAGGAGCATTTTATGATGAAACAGAAGCGGAAGCCATGACAAAACGCGGATACAATATGAAAGAAGACGCCGGCAGAGGCTGGAGGCGTGTAGTGGCATCACCAAAACCCATAGGAATAGTGGAAAGCTGCACTGTTAGAGCACTGCTGGAAGCCGGACAAATCCCTGTTACGGTAGGCGGCGGAGGAATACCGGTCAGAAAGAAAGGCGGAAAAGGCTTAAAAGGCGCATCCGCAGTGGTAGACAAAGACTTCGCAAGTGCAAAACTGGCAGAAGAACTGGAAGCAGACATGCTGGTAATACTGACAGCAGTAGAAAAAGTCGCTCTGAACTATGGAAAATCCGACCAAAAACTCCTGACGGAAATGTCGTCGGAAGAAGCAGAGTGTTATATAAAAGAAGGACACTTTGCTCCGGGTTCAATGCTCCCAAAAGTAGAGGCAGCACTATCATTTGTCAAATCGGGTCCGGGAAGAAAAGCATTAATTACTATGCTGGAAAAAGCAAGAGACGGTCTGGCAGGGAAAACGGGAACAGTTATTTATGGTTAGGGAGTAAAGCGTTTTGCGTTTTTAATTGTAGGGGCGACCAGATGAGTAACAAAGTAAGTGCAATACTGTTAGCCGCAGGGTTATCTACCAGAATGAGAGTAGATAAACTGCTGTTAGAGTACAATGGCAAAACCTTCCTCGAACATTCTATTCATTTACTTACCGATCTACCTGTTTATGAGCGAATCGTTGTTACTACCGATATCCGGCGAAAGCAAATTAATCATCCGCACACCATCAAACTATGCATCAACCAGCATCCCGAGCATGGGCAAAGCACCAGTATTAAGCTAGGTGTTGAAGCAGCAACAGGGACACATTATCTATTCCTTGTTGCAGATCAGCCGTTGCTTATAAAAGATGACATTTTACCCCTACTTAACACCGCTGACTCAAATCCGGAGAAGATAATATTCCCGATTATAGATTCAGAACCAAACTCACCAACCATATTTCCCGGCAGCTTCAAAGAAGACTTAATAAAACTCTGCGGCGACAATGGCGGCAGAGTTATAAGAGACGAAAATAAAGAACTGTGGCACACAGTTAATCCGGATAAACCGGGAAATTTCAGCGATATTGACAGCGCAGAAAATTATGCAAGGTTGTCAGGGGGACGGTTCTCTTGACAACATATGATGAAAACTCACCATTTCTTGTCAGGAGAACCGTCCCCTTGACAACTTAGTGCATGGAATTTGTCAAATCGTTATACCATTTGACCGCTGTGATATACGCGTCGTTTACCATGGTCGGATCCAGTTGGTTTTCTTCTACAAATTGTGAAACGGCTTCCCAGTTGGCATACTCGTAGTTTTCGTAAAAACGCAGTAGATCCGAATACACACCATGACGTGAGAGTAATGAATCGCGGATATCTTCGGCAACGGGGATATCCTCAAGCATCTGCTCTCTTGACATTTCGAGTGCAATATGCAGCAAAGACAGCATACCGAACATAAAGACCTGTTGCGGATTACGCTTGATACGAAAGCCCGGAGCAAGAAGCTCGCCGAACCTTGCACGTATAAGCGACATGCGAACAAGCTCAAGCGGCTTGTCTTCGGCAATACCCCTGAGTGCGAGCACGGCAATCCATTTCTTCAAGCTCTCTTCGCCCATATACGCAACAGCACTTGATATAGATGAAACATTTCGCAAGCCGACTGCTGCGGAGTTCAAAATGCGCAGGAGCTTATATGACAATGCCACATCTGATGCAATCACGTCACTTATATTACGGAAATCCATATAATCATCTGTGCTTGAGAGCTTCATAAGGCGGAAATAATTAAACTTGAGCGGACTCAGCTCCTTCGTTTTCCTGCCTTCAACAGGCTGGTTGAAGTAAAACCCCTGGAACATATGAAACCCTGTTTCCTTTGCGGTAAGAAAATCCTCAAGAGAATCAACATCCGTGGCAATGAATCTCACCCGTTGATTTTTTGCAATGAGCAGCTTCTGCCTGTTGCGGTTGGTATCCTTCGGTGTAAACTTGCAGTAATCGGCAATGCTAAGCAGCTCCATAATCGGATTTGCGCTGTCAAGTCCGGTTAAGGCGAGTTTGTAGCCGTGACCTTTCAACTCATTGTATAACCCCTCATGCTGCTTGATTTCCGCAGCGGTAATCTTCGGAGGAAGGTTTAATTGAACTATGAATTTATCCCTGGGGAGATTTTTCAAAACTGCCGGGCTTTGAAGCTGACTTGAATATTGGATGAAATAATGATGCTTGCTTTCAATATCATTTAGCCCCAGAGCATCCAATGTGCGGTTGAACTCATTTAGCGTAACGACCCCGTCCTTATCCTTATCCTTATTGCCCTGGCTTCTGTCAACAAGTTCGTATCCGAATGTTTTTCCTACACCCATAAGAATGGGCTGGATGTTGATATACATATCCTTGAACTTCTGTGCCGTATCATAGTGGTCTTCGAAAAATGCCACTTGATTTCTTCCCGCCGCCTTAGCCTGATACAGCGCAATATCCGCTTTTCTGAGAATATCCGACAGGTTGTAGCCGTGCTTCGGGAAAAATGAAACACCGATGCTAAGCGTGCATTTTACGCTGATACTGGGAAGCGTGTAAGATTGCAGTGCGGTAGATAAGATGGCACTGTAATGATCGCGCATTTTGTCGTGTGACTTAAAAGCTTCGGAGGGGTTTGTAAACAAGATGACAAATTCATCTCCGCCGAGACGGTACAGACGATCGGAAAAATGACTGTTTGCCTGTAAATGTTCGGTAAGCCTTCGTAAGACAACATCCCCTGTGTTATGTCCATAGGTATCGTTTACTGTTTTAAAATGGTCAAGGTCAAAGAGAGCAATAATTCCGGAAACCGGTTTATTTTTCGATATATCCTCTTCAATAAGCGCAAAATCTTCTTTTAACTTCTGTCTGTTCGGAATACCTGTAAGCTGATCTATATAAGCAAGCGCGTACAATCGCTCATTTGCTTCTTTTTCGTGCGTGATATCGCGCATAATGAATATGGTCGCGGGCTTGCCGTCGGTCCAGTTGAATGAATTGCGCCTGATAGAATAAGTGCGGCCGGATGTATCTGTCATTTCAAAAGGATCGTTGTTGTAAGATTTGCTTTTATCGCCGTTCGGGCATTTTTCACAAAGTCCGGGAAACTGTTTTGCAAAAGATGATTTGCACAAGTCGGAGCGATCTACATCCATCAAACGCTCGCCGGCTCTTTCGTTCGTAAAAATAATGTGACAGTTTTTCCCACGGACAACGACGATTTCCGTATCCTGCGGATCGAGCATATAGCTGATATCGCCTAATAAGCTCCTGGTATCAGTTTTGTGATGCAGCTTACCAAGAGCGTTATCTTTTGCTTTAAATACTTTGTCGATAACATTTTTAATATCCATATTTACTTTACACCTTTGCAGGAACAATTACTTGCTGAGATAAAACGTTAATAACTCTTGCAGCAATTCATCCCTGTCGAGCCTGCAAATCAAGCTGCGGGCATTATTATAGTTTGTTATGTACGTCGGGTCTTCGGACAAAATATAGCCGACAATCTGATTTACGGGATTGTAGCCTTTTTGCCTGAGCGCGTCATAAACTGCAGAGAGAACCTCGCGTGTATCGTTCTCACCGCCTGCGACGTCAAATTTCCTTGTATAACCGTCCAACTATGATTCCTCCGGATTGTAAAAAATCATTCATAACTAACGTAAAGCTTATTATAACAAAATACTGAAAAGTGTAAAGCGAAATATTGTTAATAAAATGTGACTGATTTGTCGTTTATATCACTCAGAAGTCGCTAACGGCATCGGCAATAAAGCACCGAGAGAATAACTGACATACCGTCCGTCCGATGAACGTGCGCAAAGCACCTCTACTTGCGGAGAAAATTCACTAAGCAATTGACGGCAGTTGCCGCATGGAAGATTGTACGTGTTTCCTTCAGAGATAACAGCAATCCGTTTGAAACTGCGGTGTCCTGCCGACACTGCCGCAGCGATGGCTGCCGCTTCAGCGCATATTGTTGCCCCTAATGTGACGTTTTCGATGATACAGCCGGTGAAAACAGAACCGTCAGCGCATTCTATTGCAGCTCCCTTTTTATCGCGAGAGTAAGGAGTGTAGGAATTTTCCATAGCGTCTGCAGCCGTTTCCAATAATCTTCTGTCTGTCATGAGTCTCTTCCTCCTTTAAGTTTTCAATTTAGTTCAACATAAACATGTCTATCGACCATTCGTGGAAATTATGGAAAATACCGGATTGGGAAGGGGAGGCATTAACAATCGCTCCCACATGCGAGTAAATGGCATGGCGTTTATACAAAATGGGTATAAAAGGTGCATGCTGAAGAATAGCAAGATTTAATTGCTCTCCTGCAAAACTGACTTCTTCTTGTGTTTCCGCTGCAAGAAAGTCATGAATAAGCGGTCTGAAGGCATGGTTTCCCGTATCGCCAAAGTTTAAATTTCCTTCGCCGGGTAATAAAAGCGGTGATAAATCAAAATCCGCTCCCAATTGGGTTTCACCGTAATACATATCAAAATTGCCTTCTTGCAACGCTGACATAAATTCGCTCCATTGCAGCTCGCGCACATTTACATTAAATCCGTATTGCCTTAAGCTTTCGGCAATATGCTGTGCTGCGTCACGTTTATGAGAGTTTTCGATATTTACAATAAAATCCAGCGTAAATCTTCGAAAACCGCCGAAACCGTCAGGTACTGAGAGAAACCCTATATGGTCGGAATCTGCGAGACCGGCTCTGTCTATAAGTAATCCCATCTCAACAAGCAAATCACCGCGAAACTCCCAATCCGTGTCATACATGTCGAAGACCGGAGAAATAGCAACAGGAGCTGCTATAGTCTGACCATGCCGGGGAACATTCATGATATTTTCCACAATAAACTGACGTTCGATTGCACACCCGATAGCACGCCGGACATCATTGTTGCCCAGAACAAATGAATTTGCGTTAAATCCCATATATTGTAATGTAGTTGTGTTGAAGGAATATGTATCGTGAAAACGGTTAATCCTTACATCAAAAGCCCCGGTAGGATCGTCCCACAACAGACTAAGATCCCCGTTATCGAATAAGTCGGTCAAATCACTGTCTCTTGCTTCAATCAAATGTATCATGTTAAGCGGTAAATCAGAAAAATATCTGTAGCCTGCAAAACGTATAAGTCTCATAGCTTCATCGGTAGGGAAGAAGTAGGGTCCCGTTCCGGGAGGCATACGTGAATCGATGGAGTCGTTTTTGATTATCGGTATGTCCAGCAGACGGTTAAACCGGACATTTGGATTTTCAAGTGTAATCGTGACAGTAAGTTCACCGTCGGAGTGGATTTCACTGACCGAGCGCAGCTTGCTTCTGTGTCTGCTCCTTTGATTATTTCTGGCTTGCCTTATTGAGTAAGCAACGTCATCGGCAGTCAAAGTGGAGCCGTCATGCATTGCGATATCGGGCAGTATTTCATATACGAAGGTTATATTGTCCTCTGAGTGCCATGACGCACACAGTAAGGGAACTGCCATAAGATTTTCGTTCAATATAAAAAGACTTTCATATAAAAAGGATGTCAGCATTATATTATCACGGCTTAAGGCGAAAATAGGATTCATCGTAAAATCGGGGTCATATCGGAGTGTAAACAAACCCGGGAGCAGCGGATCTTCCGGGGGCGGCTCCGTTACAACGGGTTCCGGCACTTCCGCCGGAGGTTGCTGAGGTGTAGGCGCGCCGGGCCTCGTCGGTATCCAACAACCTTGCAGTAATATCGACGGAAGCAGTATTAGCAATATTGTTAATTTTAAGTATCTTTTTTTCATAAAACTCTTTTCAAAAGAAACCCCGTCCCCCGTCATTGCGAGCCATCCGAAGATGGCGCGGCAATCCACTACCTATAACAATACATCCGCTTGCGCTCGCAGCATTACAATTAAATTTCCATTCTCAAACACTCGGACTACCTCTGTGAGAACTCATAGTTATATCGGGTTTCCGTCCGCAACTCGCCTGAAAATTTAATTGTAATACTACTCACCGCTACGTAATCTTAACTATCAATAATTATAATTGCAGCTTGACTGCCTCTTTGTCCTTGTGTTTTCCGGTGTGACCAGTATTTATCACTGCGGCATGAGGTGCATTCGTCTGATACCACTATGTTTTCAAGCCCGGCGTTTCTTAATAATATCCGGTTTACTTCTTTTAAATCTATATTGTACTTATCGCCATTTTGGGATAAACATAACTCGGAGTCTTCATTCAAGGCTTCTTTTACAGCTTCGGCAACATCGGCATCTGCTTCAAAGCAGCATTTTGCAATACACGGTCCTAAGGCTGCGCTTATATCGGAAGGGGAACACCCGAATTCGCTTATCATTTTCGAAACTGTTATACCCGCTATGTTTGCAACGGTACCTCGCCACCCTGCATGTACAGCACCTGCAACATGTTTTTTCGTGTCGAACAGAAGAATCGGCACACAATCGGCGACAAATACCATTAGTGCGGCACCGGGAGTATCTGTAATTAATGCATCGGCATTATGAGGGTTTGACTTAAATAATCTTCCGCAATCATCCGGCGTCACAACACGGACATGTGTACCATGAACCTGGTTGGAGCAAACTATATCACCGGTTGAAATACCAAGCGCACAACATAAGCGTGAATAGTTCTCTCTGACATTGCCGATATCATCCCCGCTTCTCTGCGCAAGATTTAATGATTCATAAATACCGCTGCTAACCCCACCGAACTTTGTTGTAAAAGCATGAGTGGTTGCTATATTCGGGGATGTCATGAAAGTAGTATTGCTTACATTATTCTCACACAATGTCATATTTTATGAGCATTCCTTTAGCTAAAATTTGTCATTTGTCATTTCTCATTTATCATTTGTGCTTAGCTACGCTCCTCTGCCGCAGCAGTCCTTATACTTCATGGGTAAGCCGTTCGGACGCTTTTTCCCGCAGGGGCATGGATTGTTTCTGCCTATTTTCGGGTCTTTCCTTCCCGATTGCTTTCTTCCGGACATATCTCCGCCGACATTTTGAGCAGAAGCTCTGAAGTTCTTCGCGACTCCGCTGCGCTCTAAAGATGCTTCTTTTCTTATACGGACGATGAATACACGTCTGACGACCTCCTCTTTAATGCCGCCAATCATTTCCTCAAACATGTTGAATCCTTCACGCTTGTATTCGTCAACAGGATTTGTCTGGGCGTACGCACGAAGGCGGACACTGTCCCGCAGGCTTTCCATCGCATCGATATGATCCATCCAATACTCGTCAACAACCCGCAGCATAATGACACGCTCAAGCTCGCGCATTATCGGGATATTACTTCCCTGAGAAAATCCGAACTCTTCTTCTCTTGCGGTATATACTGCTGCTGCTTTTTCTTCAAGAAGCTCCAAGAGCTCGTCTCTTTCAAAGCCGCCCTCGGGAATCTCAATTTCTCTTTTCTTTAAAAACAGGGCTTCAAGCGGCAGAACAACTTCGGCAAGTTCGGTACGGGTTTTGATTACGGTAAGATCTTGAAAACCTGCGTTTACATGGTTTTCAATAGTCTCGGAAATCATCGTTTGAATGTTCCGGGTAATGTCTTCACCATCAAGTACCTTACGCCGCTGGTTGTATACAATGGTACGTTGAGTGTTCATGACATCATCGTACTCTAAGACGCTTTTACGTGATTGAAAGTTCCTGCTTTCAACTCTGCGCTGTGCTGACTCTATGGCGTTTGAGAGCATTTTTTTATCAATCGGCATATCCTCGTCAAGACCTAGTGCTTCCATCATACCCATTATCCGCTCCGAACCGAAAAGCCGCATAATATCGTCAGTTAGTGCAATATAAAAACGTGTTTCGCCGGGGTCTCCCTGACGTCCTGCGCGTCCGCGGAGCTGGTTATCTATACGTCGTGCCTCATGCCTTTCCGTACCGAGAATAAACAAACCTCCGGCTTCTCTTACCTTGTCTGCTTCAACGGATGTGATGGCACGGTGTTTTTCCAGATTTTCGGAAAACATTTTCCGTGCGGCGATTATTTCTTCATCATCAGTCTCGGCAAAGCCTGTTGCTTCATTTATCATTTCTTCCGACAGTCCGGCTTTTTTCATATCATGCTTTGCAAGATACTCGGGGTTGCCGCCCAAAACTATGTCCGTTCCGCGTCCCGCCATGTTCGTAGCTATTGTTACGGCTCCGACTTTACCTGCCTGCGCGACAATCTCTGCTTCACGCTCATGATGTTTTGCGTTGAGTACATGGTGGGGGACACCGCGTTTTTTAAGAAAAGACGCAAGCAGCTCACTCATTTCAATGGAAACGGTACCGACAAGAACGGGCTGACCTTTTTTATGACATTCTTCGATTTGATTAATAATGGCTCTGTATTTTCCATTCTCGTTTTTGTAAATAACATCAGGATTGTCAAGCCGCGCCAGCGGGCGGTTTGTGGGGATTTCGATAATATCCAGCTTATATATAGCTCCGAACTCTTCTGCTTCCGTAAGTGCTGTACCTGTCATGCCGGAGAGTTTTGTATAGAGACGGAAATAGTTTTGGAATGTAATGGTCGCAAGGGTTTTGCTCTCGCGCGCAACTTCGACATTTTCCTTTGCTTCAATCGCTTGATGCAGCCCTTCGGAATAACGTCTTCCTATCATCAAACGTCCGGTAAACTCGTCAACAATTATGACCTCGCCGTCTTTTACAACGTAATCGACATCACGTTGCATTGTGCCGTAAGCTTTTAATGCCTGGTTGATGTGATGTGACAATGTGCTGTTATCGAGGTCGGCGAGGTTCTCAAGACTAAAGTGTTTCTCCGCTTTTTGAATGCCGCGAGCCGTTAGAGTGGCGGTTTTTGATTTTTCGTCGACAACATAGTCGGCATCAATATCTTCATCTTCTTGTGCTTTCTCGTCAACAGATGCATATACTACTTTTTTGAGCTTACGTACAAAGTCATTAACTTTAGTATACATCTCCGTGGATTCTGCACCTTGTCCCGAAATAATCAGGGGAGTACGTGCCTCGTCAATCAATATTGAGTCAACTTCGTCAACGATAGCGTAAACATGGTCGCGCTGCACCATGTCCTGTTTGTACAAAGACATATTATCGCGCAGATAGTCAAACCCCAGTTCGTTATTTGTACCGTAGGTGATATCGGATGCATATGCCTTGCGTCTTTCGTCATTTGTTAATCCGTGTACTATCAAGCCGACTGTAAGTCCCATGAAACGGTGTACCTTGCCCATCCATTCGCTGTCGCGTCTTGCCAGATAGTCATTGACGGTTACAACATGAACGCCTTCGCCCGCAAGCGCGTTAAGATACGCAGGCATGACGGCGACGAGGGTTTTTCCTTCACCGGTTTTCATCTCTGCGATACGTCCCTGATGCAAAACAAGCCCGCCGATCAGCTGCACATGAAACGGTCGCATGCCCAACACTCTGTCGGCAGCCTCACGTGTTGCCGCAAATGCCTCAGGCAGTATATCGTCAAGAGTCTCGCCGTCTTTAAGGCGAGTTTTAAACTCAGCGGTTTTTGCTTTTAACGCTTCATCGGTTAGTGTGCGGTACTCATCCTCGAGCGCTTCAATTTTTTCAACTATCGGATTAAGCGCTTTAAGCTCCCGCTCATTATACGTCCCAAAAACCTTTGCAAATAACTTTCCTACCATTATATACCTCTCGTCATTGCGGGCTCTCCCCGCAATCTCATTATTAATGCAGCTAAAAATTGCTTAACCCAACTTTGAATTATAACACAAATACGGCTGAAAGAAAACTAAAATAAAAACCACATATTTGATAACGTACTACTGCCTCTTTGTTGACAATTACTGCATGTAAGCGTATTCTGTGAGTGTGAGCATGACAGCGGTGAGGTTGTTCCTCTGTATAGGAGGTGACTGCATGACATTGCTGGAAGTCATAGCACTATTCATGCTAATAATTGCGGTTATCAATTTGGTGATTATTCTCACTAAAAAGAAGTAACCGCCCACCATAGAGGTAAGCGGCGTTCTCCTTGATTATAAATCGAGTCCGGGAACGACCGCCACCCCAATGGCAGCCACCCGATTGCTCACATTGTAACATAAATACACAGCATCTGTCAACTGCTCTTTTAACATTACTGCGGATTACTGCGCAATGCGCCAATTGGGGATAATTGCCGGTACAGGCAGTGTTCGTATTTCTATGCCTGTGCCCGGAGTTTCAAATAGTATAATAAACTCCGCATCATCGGGATAATATACAATGCCGGGTTGACCGCTGTCCTCGCCGAATATATTAGGAATGTGCATACCGGGCGAGGTGTGTGCGATAATCGCGGCAATGCCGCCAAAGCTCTCGCTCCATCTTGTTCCGAAATCTTCCAATCGGTTCATTGAAATAGTATTAAACTCACTTGAGACCGAATAGTTACTGAACAAATACCCGCTAAAATCAACAATATAATAATTTCCTTGATGTTTTATATAGTTGTATACATGACCGCCGCCTGAACCCGGGTAATTAGAGTGTATTATAAATCCAATCTCTTCATAATCATCTTTAAGCAGGAAGTTTGCCAAATTTGCCATGCTTCCGCAATTACCAAGATAGGTTCTTAACACAGTCCGGGCGTCCTCATTGTGATGCCAAACGTGTCCATCTGCAAAGGTACATAAACACCCGCTTTTAAGGCGGATTTGCGCAGCAAGCATATATAGCAGCATATCGCCTGCTGTTTTAACTGATTGTTGTATCCTTTCAGGAGATTGTCCAACAAGAGCTTTTGCATCATCAACGGAGAGGGTCAAACCGCCAAGCAATGTCGGTAACTTGTAATTACTAATATTCTCAGGAATTATATGACCGAACAATCGCGCAAGAGTCTCGGGATTTGTCATATCCACAGCGTCGTTTATATATATAGGACTGATATCGGGAGACAATACCGTAACCCAACCATCGGCAACTTGAAATGTCATCCCCTCCGATGATTCCAGGGCAAATATAGAACCCACTTCGACACCTAACGCGGACGCTTCAACTATCTCTATATACTCTTCCAAACTGCTGACTATCATTTCGGGAAATAACTCACCATAACGTGAACCTTGGTCTCCATCCATGCCGTTTACAGGGTCAAAGATAATGTACTCATTATCCAGATAAATATAATTGATTGCTTTTATTGGCATGAGGTCACCAAAATCATCAGCCCAGAAACCGTACAAGCCTCCAATTCTGCAATTATCTCCAAGCAAATGCACCATCATTGTAATAATGTCGCTTCTGCCTGCATGTTGAACACCGGTTGCGTCTGTTGCTTCATTATTTAAAAATGTTGCTGCGGTAGCTAAAATTGCCGTATCACTATCCATTCCTTGCCACATATGATATGACATCCATAGTTCAGGAAATTTCATATTTAAAAAAGCAATAGCATCCGCTCTTGTGTTTATTTTCTCTCTGAGTGCGGTAGCTCTTAAACTAAGCATTTCTCTTAGTTCATCATCAGAATGCTCTCGCATATCAATATTATCACGGGTCAAAGGGGTAGCGGGTGCTGGAGTGGGAGTGGGAGTGGGCGAGGGGGTCGGGGTCGGTGTTGCCGTCGGTTCATTCGGTTCATTCGTTGCCGGATTAGAGATGCTTTCAACAGGGGACGCAGGGGGCGTGCTAATATCGCCATCATTCCTGTTGCGTTCATTAAAATAAAGAAACGCAAAAGTAACAGCCGCCGCAAGCGATATAAACAAGCCTGCGGAAAGAATAATGCTTAAAAGATTGGATTTAATAATTGCTTTCATGATAAAAGTTCCTATCAAAAAATTAAAGAATCCGGCTTAAGTCGCTGCATCCCTAAAAAGAAGATTTATCGGGAAAGTGTTAGAAAAAACCTATAATTCATTCTCTCTTTTTAGCACTCTATTATATAACGCATCAGATATGCGGTAGTGGTTCTCAATCAGTTTGTCGAGATAAGGGCGAACAGCTTCAATCAAACCCTTTGCTTTTGCATGACTTAAAATACCGAGTATACCAAGAGTATCAACCAGCATTGTTGCCGCAAATGATCTCGCAGCTTTTTCGTCGATTATTGCAAAGTTTATATCAGAATCTTCTTTTGCTCCTATGACCGTTTCCAACTCACCTTTATGCAATTTACCATAAAGAAGATCCGCCATATCTTTACCGCGTATCGTTATAACTTTTATATGCCCATTTTTAATTGCATCCACAATAAGTGCAATTTCACTTGTTCTATTACCGGCACATATCTCTTTATACACAGCTTCAGGCATTATAACCTCGTCGAATAGCTCCCAAAGCAAACTCAACTTACCTATGCCAATAAGACCGATAACAGGACTTGCATTGCATATGACCTTAATCATTCAGACCCACCAACTTAGATAGGGTCAGTTCATCTTGTAAAAAGGAGTCCTCTGTATACTCTCCCCACGGTATGCTTAGAGTTTTAAGAACATCCACAAAATCCCAAATATTCTTCTTAGCTAGTTCAGCGGCTTTTGCCAGTGTTGCCTGTTTAGATAAAAACATCCCTATTGCTAAAGCTAGGGTTACTTTTTCATCAGGAGTGTTTCCATCTTTTACCTGTTGTAAAAAAGGCATAAACTCATTTGGTATTGTTACTTGTATTTGATTCGTCTGCATAATACTATAACCTCCAGAATCGCATTACTAGCTGTGGTTAAAATATACTTATCTTTGGTGGGGGAGGACGGATTCGAACCATCGAAGCAACTTGCAACAGATTTACAGTCTGCCCCCTTTGGCCACTCGGGAACTCCCCCATATGGAGCTTCTGACCCGACTCGAACGGGTGACCT
>WRDH01000001.1 GCA_009783555.1 Oscillospiraceae bacterium | reverse complement strand
GTGCAGCAAGAGCCCCATTCCGTGATTTGCCCGCAAACCCGGCTTTCCAAAATGCGATTTCATGGGCACTTGCAGAAGGTATAACAACCGGCTCGCCTGCAGGCAGTAGTACATTCATGCCTAATGCCAATATAACGAGGGAGCAAATAGCGGCAATGCTATACAGATATGTAGGCGGTGGGATACCTGCTCCTGTAGATAGACTGGATGGCTATACAGATGAACATAGAATTTCAACATGGGCAGGAGCGAGGGAAGCAGTAAACTGGGCTGCATACCACGGCATAATGGGCAGAAATGTAACTGAACTTAACCCCAGAGGCAACGCCACCCGTGCGGAAGCCGTGACAATGCTCTACCGTGTTGTAGAGTTGTTTGAAATACCCGCGCCGTAAAACGAGGGGTAAGACATCAGACCCTGACCACAGGGAGTTGATAAACAAGCTGATTGCGGAGAGGAAGGAGATCAAAATGGCAGAAGAGATGCTTCAAACCATCAGTAAGGACGAGATTGAGCGTGCGCGCTTCCGTTCACGTCGTATATTCCAAATGGACCAACAACATGACCGTATTGTAGCGCAACGCGAAGGCAAAGCCGAGGGACTCGCCGAAGGCAAAGCCGAGGGACTCGCCGAAGGCAAAATAGAAATTGCACTCAAATTGAAGAGAGCAAAAGCACTATCAAACGAAGAAATTTCACAATTCACAGGTCTGTCTTTATCTGAAGTCGAAGAACTCTGATGGGTTGCGATCCATTAGCACAACCTCACATCGCACCTTTCTCCGGGGTACGATGTAAAAACCTGTTGACATCATATTCAAATATTGTTTAAATAGTGCAATGATAAATGTTAGAAACAAAAGGAGACAACAATGGAACTTTCAAGAAACAAACTCAAAAAGATCCTCGCACTGACACTTGCCATTGCACTGTTGCTTGGTACAGGCATGACTGCTGTTGCTGATGAGCCGGTCGATGATCCGGGCAATGAGACTCTCGCGGAAGAAAGCTTGGTTGACATTACCGAATACATCGATGATGACGAAAGCATCACACCCATGATGACTACGGCATCACTAGAGACGGCATCATTGTCACCAATTAGTGTTGCTGATAGTTCGCAACTTACCGCTGCACTCGCGTCGATTGCCGGCAGTGGTGGTGTTATCAATGTAACAGCTTCGTTTACTCATACAAGCCGGATTGTAATAGATGGTGTATCCATCGAGCTGAATCTGGGGTCTAATACATTAACTATTGAGCCTCCATCACCGCTCCCTCCCATCACAAGTCCGAACCCGAGCTTGTCAATTGTAAATAATGCAGCCCTAACTGTGACCGGACCGGGTACGCTTAATGTTTTTGCTAATCCATTTAATGCTATCAATGTAAATGGGAGTATTTTAACTAACAACGGAGCTGTAATAAATGCTGCCAGAGGTTGGGATTCATTGATTGTTACAAATGGTACTGCAACAGGCATAAATGTGTCCGGAAGAATACATGCTTCTACCGGAGCTATTGTGACTGTCAATGGTGATGTTACCGGCATAGTAGCAGTGGGGGAAGGAAATACTGTGACTGTTAATGACAATGTCAACGGTTGGGTAAGTGCTTCAGGTGAAGGAACGGTTGTGACAGTTAATGGCACTTTAAATGGAACAACAACTTGTTCGAATGGCGCTACTGCTACGATTAACGGTAATAGCAACGGCACAGTCTCTGCCTGGGGTGGAACAATAACGGTCAATGGTAATATCACCGGTAATTTTTCTTATGGCATTAGGGTTCATAGTGACGGTGCGGTGACAGTAAACGGGAATATAATACTCACCGAGCCGCATAGCATAGGTGTCGGTTTCATCGCCTCCGGAGATGACGGTAATAATAACAACGTTACAGTTAATGGAGTCATTTCAGCAGCAACCTATATTCAAATCATTTTTTATGAAGATGATGGTAACTATTCGGTTCCAAGGATAACCGTTTTAAACGCAAATCGGTTCAACGCAATTGTTGAAAGAGGCGGACGAAGTTATCGGCAATTTGTTACCCGCGGGGGTAATTTATACGTCTTAGCAGGAGTCGTGCTCCCCGAAGGATGGAATCAACCTGAGTCAACAAACCGGTTTCGTGATGTGCCGAACAACAACTGGCAAAATGACGCCGTATCATGGGCGGATAGAAACGGTATAACAACCGGCTCGCCTGCAAACAGCAATACATTCAAACCGGATGATCGTATAACACGCGCCGAGTTTGTAACATTCCTTCATCGGATATATGGTACTCCCGATGCGACAAACGCCACGTTCGATGATATGCCCGGTAATGAGGCATTCCAAAATGCGATATCATGGGCATTTGAAAAAGGTATCACAACCGGTTCTCCTGCGAATAGCGATACATTCATGCCTAACAGGCATATAACACGAGAAGAAATAGCGACAATGCTGCACAGATATATAGGCGGCGGAACACCTGCTCCGATAGATGTACTGGGTGGTTATACTGACCGAAATACTATATCAACATGGGCAGGAGCGAGAGATGCAGTGAACTGGGCAGTATACAACGGAATAATGGGAGTAAATGTAAATACACTCAATCCGAGAGGTAATGCCACTCGAGCGGAAGCAGTGACAATGCTGTACCGTGTTGTAGGGACATTCAAAATACCTTCTCCATAAGCGGATTCCGGAAAACACATGGGAAAATCGAAAAGAAAAAAGCCTGTACAAGTGGATAAACGTAAGCGACTTGCTGAATATGCCGCCTTTGCGTGTATCATTGGCTTTACATTGTGGCAGGGGTCATATTTTCCGATTCAGTTTATGCTTATGCTCGCCCTTATGCTGCTTGCATTTGCGATGTTCGGCAAGTCTCTTTCCGTGCCGTTGGAAGCGGTCCTTTTGTTCTGTATACCGGTATTATATGCAATCAGCTTACCAATACTGACTGAGAACCACTATAACGGACTGATAGAACTGCTTCGTATCCTTGTTTTACCCATGACCTTGATATTTTTTTACAACACCACCTTTAGCAACTCTGTTAAAACGGAGCGGGCAATATTCATAGCTCTAATGAGCATTGCAATCCTTGGTTTGCTTGCTTTCTTTTCAATTATATATATTCCCGGTGCTGTTATTGAAACCACCAACCGTCTCCAGTCGGTAATACAATACGCAAATACGACCGCTTTGCTGATGCTTATTGGCATCCTTTACTCGGTACACAGCTATATCTCACACAAAAAAATCGGGAAGCTGATTTGCTGCCTGGTTTTTGCTGTTGCACTTTTACTTACAGGCTCCCGTACGACTCTTATGGTAACTTTTGCCATATGCGCTTTATATGCGCTGATAATGTCAGGGCGGCGCGGGAAAATTATTGTTGCCGGCTCTGTGGTACTTGCAGTTTGCGCGGTTGTAGGTTTTAATTTATTCACCGATATCCGCATTTTCCGCATATCTATCTTTGAAGCAACTCTGGTAGAGCGTTTTATTACCTTTCAAGACGCAATATCTATGATGCGTGGGAACTGGCTGCTTGGAATCGGAACGGGGAACTGGCAGGAGTGGCAGTTTTTGTACCAAACCGCACCGTACAATGTCAGGTTTATACATAACTATTACCTGCAGCTTCTGCTGGACGGAGGAATACTTGCACCACTGCTGTTTATTGCTGCGATTCTGCCCGCGATTATAAAGGGAATATCAAAAAAGAATCTTCACGCCTTTATACTTATCGCTGTTATGATGCAGGCATTCCTGGATTTTGACTTGATATTTTCCGCTGTCGCTATGATAGCTATGTACTCACTGTCTCAGCTTATAAATAAGACAGGGGACGGTTCTCTGTCTTACTCTCCCACCGGAGTAAGACAGAGAACCGTCCCCTGTCTTATTATCGGCAAATTACGCTTTATCGCACTATTGCCAATGCTTGTGGTCCTGATACTCTGGTGTTCCGAGCTTTATTCCTCAAATGCGGATACCAACCTCTTGCAGGGAAATCGGGATGTATCAATGAGCAGATATAGGACTGCTCTTATCCTAAATCCTCTGAAAACCGAGCTATATTACCAGATGGCTCAGTCAGCGCATGATATCGAGACAGCAGAAGAGCTCCTCAAAACAGCAATTGAAAGAAACCCTCGTGATTTACAGTCACTCTCAGCTCTTGTTATGATTGAATCACAGCGCGGAAACTATGCAGATGCACTCGCCCTGTGCGAGATTTTAATCGAAAACCGCAGGCACTCAAATGAAAATCAATCGCTGTTTCTGCAAACCGCCGAGGCGGCGTTAATCAACGGAGTGATAAACCAATCGCAGTTCGATGAGATACAAGAAAGAATAAGAAAGGATTAAATGTACCTACCCGATATTCTATGTACATTTGTATCATACCACGCAGGGAATGTTCTCGTTATGTTGACCCCGAGGATATTGTTAGCAATCGCTACGCGTGATCCGGATGGACAATTTACCATAACGCTGAATACTTCAATTACTTTTTCCATGCCGAATTCTTCATAAATGTATAAGTAGAAAATACTCCCGGGTGTCCTTCCGTTAAATTCATTTGTACCACCATCCAGCCTAAGCACATATTCTAAGCGATTATGGATTAAATCACGCAGTAAATCTAAGTTAAAGTTCACGCTTAACGGAAAGTCCTCAACCGTACCGGCATCCGGATTTAAATATTCATGCAAATATGAAGATACAAATGTCGCAAAACCCTCGCCGTGAATCCATGACCATCTGTTAGGCGAGTCGTTAATCAATGCTATATCCAGTATGTGAGCGAATTCGTGAGAACCCTCATAGATTAGTCTTGACGCTGCACCGGTATTAAAGTCATTATCTATCCAACCGCGAGAATCAACTCCAACAATCACATCGTTTAAAAACATTTCTAATTTACCGGTATCTCGATTACGTCTTGCGCTGGGTGCCCATATATTACGCGCCGGATTATCTTGGGCAAAATACAAGTTAAACTTCTCGCCGCTATCCGGTAAATACAATCCTGTAAAATCATGTACAATGTCAATTATATAGTCAAAAAACGGAAACAGCCATGAGGAGTAAATGAAGCCCGGTTCCAAATGAGCAATATAATATTTGGTTTCGATTGTTCTGTATTCTGTGACGTGAATAAATGTCTGCTCTCCCCATCTTATATGCCATGGAATTTCAAATGGTGACTGTGGTGTTTGCGGCAGGTTTTCCGCTTCTATGCCAAACATATTCACAACTCTGCTTAATGTAGCTACAGTATGTGATCTATGAGCGTTGCCCATCGGGTTCAGTGATGATGTCCCGACGCCAAGGATTCCCTTATGTGCTGCCCAGTTCATATATTCTCTTGCCCACGAAGATATATTTCTAGCATCATTGTACCTGTCGGTTGCTCCCGGTGAAGACGAAGTATCACCTCCGATATATCTGATATATCTGAACAGCATGGCTGCCAATTGCTCCCGCGTTATCGGGCTGTTGGGTGCGAACGTTGTCGGATTTAAACCTTGAACTATGTTATTTAATTGCGCCCAGGCAATCGGTGTTGAAAAAAACCTCCCTGCCGGTACGTCCGTAAACCGGTGTGACGGGTTTGCATGCGGTCTTCCGGCAATGCGCCATAAAAATGTAGCAAACTCGCCGCGCGTTACATTGGAGTTGGGATTAAATGTTATTTGGGATGTTCCTGTGGTCACGCCATTAATCCATGCCCATGAAACATAGTTATGATGCCACTGATTTGTTTGTACATCCACAAACGGGTTTGACGAAGGTACTGCCCGCCAGGATGAACTCGCACCGGCCATCGGCATCAACACACTAAACAACAGCACAAACACAAGTGCTAATAGAATGCTTCTCTTTAATTTTCCGGCTATCGGCTTTCTTTTCATCTCCGTCTCCAATCATAATCAGCAATATAAACATTATAAACCGTTACCAATATTTGTTCAAGCATTAATCACATTTCATCATTTTTGCATAAGACAGGATAACTCGCCGTATCTATAGTAAAATATAGACATACGGCGAGTTATAATATGATGTATTATTGCAGAGTCACTGAGAATCGCTTGCGATTGCTTGATATATCTGCATTTAGGTTATCAGGAGCAAAATGTAAATAAATATAATAATGAGCCATAAGTATAGAATTATATAGACTTACGGCGAGTAATGTGATATTATAACCTCAGATGCATATTTTTTACATCTTATTGGAGGGTAGCGTGAAAAGTAAAACAGCAATCGTCGGCAGAGGCGAAGAGCAGAAGTTACTTCATGAGTACTTTGTTTCGGAAAAATCCGAGTTCATTGCAATATATGGAAGACGCCGGGTTGGTAAGACATTTTTGGTCAGAGAAATGTTTGGTGATGATTTTCTGTTCTATGCAGCAGGTGTTTTAAACGGAACAGGAGCAAAACAGATAGCAAACTTCAATAAGGAAATAGGGAACTTTGGCGGAAGCAAATTGATGCCTGCGACTAATTGGAGCGAAGCATTTGATAATTTAAAGACTCTAATTGAATCGTCAGCAAAGGAAGGTAAAAAGGTCGTTTTTCTTGATGAAGTGCCGTGGATGAGTACTCATAAGTCGGGATTCCTGTCAGCGTTGGATCATTTCTGGAATCGTTATATTTCCATGCGAAAAGATGTACTGCTCATCATCTGCGGGTCGGCGGCATCATGGATAATAGAGAATGTCGTAAACAATACGGGTGGATTGCATAATCGATTGACAGGGGAAATCTATTTACGTGCTTTTTCTTTGCATGAATGTGAGGCATATTTTCGCAAAAAAGGAATTGATATTCCAAGATACCAAGTTGCGGAAGCGTATATGATTTTTGGCGGGATTCCCTTTTATATGGATTGTTTTAGACCGATGTACAGCCTTGCGCAAAATGTTGATGAGATATTTTTCAGAGATAACGCTCCTCTTCGAAATGAATATGAGAATCTTTACCGGTCACTTTATAAAAACCCTGATGGACATATGCGCGTGATTGAAGCGCTTGCTTCAAGGAATTATGGGAAGACACGTGAGGAAATCACAGCTATTACAGGCTTATCTGAGGGGGGTAGGCTAAGTAAGATTATAAATGAACTTATTGTCAGTGGGTTTGTGAGGGAGTACCGCGCGTTCGGCAAGAAAAAGAGGGACAGCCTATACCAGTTAGTTGACCCGTTTACTTTATTCTGCTTGCGCTTTGGCACAAAGCGCAAGGTTTATGCCACTGACTACTGGTTGCGTTTCTGCACTACACCTGCGCATTCTTCATGGGCTGGTTATGCATTTGAAATCCTATGTCTTTTACATGTACAGCAAATCCGGAAAGCGCTTGGGATATCAGGCGTTTTAACAGAGGTTTACTCATGGAAGAGTAAAGCCGTTGAACCGGGCGCACAGATTGACCTTGTAATAGAACGCGGTGACAGGGTGATTAATCTATGTGAAATAAAATACGCTTCATCGGAGTATGTGATTGACAAAGCTACGGACTTTAATCTACGAAACAAACGCTCTGCGTTTACAGCAGAAACAAAAACGCGCAAAGCAGCCCATACGACAATGATTACAACTTATGGGCTTCGCAAGAACCAATACCAAGCGGGTATTCCATTTGAAGTCAAACTTGATGATATGTTCCTGCAATAGCAGTAAGACAGGGGGTAAGACAGAGAACCGTCCCCTGTCTTACCCTGTCTTACTTATCCAACCGAAAAAAACCTCGTCCTTAGTTTTATACAGATAAATAGCACTGATACCAAGATAAAAAATCCCGCCGATGCAAATTTGCATTATTACAGATAGCACAGATCGCTCCAATAATCCGCTAATGAAACGAACGAGTAAAAACATCATAGCTCCGGGTACCATGAAAAACAAGCTGTTTTTGACATATGTCCATATCGGCAGCGCGTTTTTCGAAGCAACTGCCGATATCACGCATCTGGTGGTTTCAGCTACAATAAAACCGGCTACTGCACCCATAGCACCATAGTACGGAATTAAAATAAGATTAGCAACTAAACTCAAAACAGCAGCAATTATTGCAGCATATAAATAAATATTATCTTTAGAATGCGGTAAAATATATTGTGAAATAACCGTATTACCAAAAATAGCAAAAGGTATTGAAATGGTCAGTACCATTATTAGTATTCCAAGATCTTCAAACTCCGGTCCGAAAAAGATTGGCGCAAAATCGCGTGCTATAGCCGCTATCCCAAATGATATGGCATAAGCAAACAACATAAAATATTTCATTGAATAAAGAGTTAACTTATTTTTTCCGGCTTCATTCCCCATGGCATTAATGTTTGAAATCCTTGATATCATAACCGAGTTTAGAGCTACTGTTATACCCATAGGCAACGCAATAAGTTTTAATGAGTTATCAAAATAACCAAGCTCCGTATTATCACTAAAAGCACCAAGCAGAATTTTATTCATCACATTATAGACACTCATTGCGATTATGGGCACAAATAATACCAGCATAGGCTTTAAATGAGGTTTCATTTCACTCCATGATGGTTTTACCAATTTTACAAACCGTCTTAATAAAAACCATACGGATGCCTGCCCAAGCAGCATACTAAGTGCCATGATCAGCGCGTAAATCCATATATCGGTTCTGTCATTAACAAAAATAAACACACAAATGACAGATCCGACCTTAACAATAGCATTTCGCACAGTAACAAGCTTGAAATTCTCCAATCCGGCAAAAAACCAGGTTATGTCTAATAATGCGGAAAGCAAAATTGGTGATTGAATAAGGAATAAAAATCTATACTCCTGTGCGAAAAAGACTATGAAAACCGCATAAAAAAATATAACCAAAAGCGATATTAGCATGTGCAGCACAACAAGATTGCTGAACGCTTTGTTCAACTTGGCAGAATCGTCACGAACTGAAGCTATAACTCTTGTGCCGTGATGTCCGATGCCCAGCATTGCAAAGAGAACAAAGTACATTACTGTCGATGATGTAAATGCTAATACACCGATTCCCTCTGCTCCAAACACCCTTGAAATATAAGGGGTGAGTATAAACGGCACTAAGACCAGAAGCAGCCGGTATGCACTTTGGTATATAAAGTTCTTTTTTATACTTGGCATACTTATATCCTTAGATGAAGCATTTAAATACACGGGTCAATATACCGCGGACACTTGTTCGTTTGTTTAATGTCTCTATCTCACGTCTCATGGAACCAACACCTCCGAAAGCGGTGTTATAAAGATGGCTGTACTCGTTTCCGGGTTCAATGATTTTTCGTTCTACTATTTTTTTGACCTGTTCAAAAAAGGCGTCGTTCAGTTTTATCGCTTCTTCAAAAAAACCTTCAGGCGGTGAACTTAGTCTTGATGTTGCTGCTTCCAGCTTTTTTTCTGTCAACTTGCCATATATCACAAGAGGCTTGTACTTTAGATAATCATATTTATCGCTGAATGGATCGATACAGATAACCTTTTTGCCCATGAGCTGTGCAAAGTATATTATGTGATATGCATTAGTAATAATAACTTCCGAAGATGCAATGAAATCTGTTATTTCTTCTATTGTGTATGAATTGTTGATTTTTTCGAGATGAAGCTCTTTCGCTATTTTTATCGGATAATAATGGTGTTCGACAATCCCGATTCGTCTTTTGATATCAGATTTTTTATTTAACTCAGGGTTTTTGCATGTCACACAGGGCAACCATGTCAATCCGGATTCATGTTTATAATCGCGAATTCCTACAATATCCATTTTAGTGAAGTCAATTTTAGCGAATGAGCTTTTTTTAAGGGATTTAATGTTGGTTTGAAAGTTATGGCCGACACTCCAGGCGATGACACCTGCTGTTTTCTCTACGAGTTTTTCAATCGTCCGGTTCCACTCAACACTGGCGTATAAAAGCCCGCCGCCACCCAAAATAACCAAATCATTTTTACCGATTACGTGCCAATCAACAGAACTAATATTATGGCGTATTACATTATAGTTTTTGAAGTAGTCATAATACCAGCAAATCGGTGAGCAAATCCAATCACCGGTGTTGCCGTAATGCATTCGGTTTATAAAGTGTATTTTTTGTATCATTTTCAAACTTATGACCTGTCCTTTCGTTTTTTGAATCCATTTATAAGATTTCTTATAAATCTAAAAACCGGGTCCGGGAAAAAATACAATACCGCAATCGAAAGCTTTTCCATTAGCCCGGGAGATATTTGCAATGTTGATATCATAATTTCCCGGGTCATTTTAAAACATGGCTTCTCCTTGTTTATTACAGCTCTTTTTATTGAAACCACTACATTATAAGCTTGTTGCTGCTTAATAAAATCATTGATATCGGGTTTTTTGTCAGGCAAAGAATTAATCATAACTTCACCCAAATGACTTAATGAGTTATTTTTATTATCAACAAAGGCTTTTGTGTTTTCCTTGTTTAATGACAAAGGGTTGTTCATTACATTATAGTTATATGGTGTAAAATCCGCAAATATGATACCGTTATCGGAGAAAGAAATACAATCAATAACAAACCACATATCTTCTGCGTTTCGAAGCTCCTCGGGAAAATATTCCATCGGTTCATCTCCATTATTAAACATGCGCAGCAGATTTGTCCGTATGAGTTTATTCCACGGGCTTGTGATAAGAGATCGATAGCTTATAAAATCTTTGAGAAAAGCAGTCCATAATTCTTCTGTATTCATTAAATTTTCATGAGGAACCTTTATGGATTCATTGTAGGTTTCATGGCATTTTTGGAATCCGCATATGCAAATATCCGCCCCGGTTCTATTAATGCATTTTAACATATGCTCGTACATATCACAGTCGATAGTATCATCACTGTCTACAAATGCAATATAATCACCCTGCGCAACTCTGATTCCTGTATTACGCGCAGCAGCGGCACCGCTGTTTTGTTTGTTTATAACCTTTATTCTCTTATCTTTAACCGCCAGTGAGTTGCATATATCTCCGCTTTTATCCGGAGAACCATCATTGACCAAAATTACTTCTAAATTTTTGTGTGTTTGGTTAAGAACACTCAGAACACAGTTTTCCAGGTATTTTTCTGCTTTGTAAACCGGCACCACAATTGATATCAGGGTATGCTCCATGAGTTTTACATCCTCTTCACTATTTTCCCTCTGCATACCTTTGACGGCAGGTATCCAAAAAATCTTTCACAATATTATCATATTGATATTTATGTTTAAAGCTTTCAATTAATCTGACTTGCTCGTTTCTCCATTCGGGGTCCTCGGCGGCGAACAGCATTTTTTTTGCCAATTCGCCGCTGTTTCCCGCTTCAAAAAACATTCCAATCGCTCCATCTAAAAGTTGTTCCTTTAATCCTCCGGTGTTTGATGCGATAACCGGTATACTGTAATCAATAGTAATCGGGACTACACCTGATTGGGTTGCGTCCAAATAAGGAAGAATAACAATAATATTGTGACCTGTGAAGTAACTTCCTACTTCATTGTCAGGTATCCATCTATTGAACACCTGTAAGTTCCTCAATGCAGCAAAGTCGTTTTCATATTTAGTAAAATCACCACTGCCTGCAATAGTCAACGATACTTCATCTCCTAATTTTTCGGATACTTGCTTATATGCATCAGCAAGTATAAACAAGCCTTTATAATTTTTTATTTCACCAAAAAACAAAAAGTTCGTCTTTTTGTTGTATTTGATTGGTATTTCAGAATTTTGGCACCTTTTATAGTCTTGGATACCCAATGGGAAGTAATAAATATTATTCACTTGTTTGCCATATTGTTTATTTAATAAAGGTATAAAAAGTTTTGATAACACAACAATATTTTCACTTCGCTGAATGAATTTACGCTCAAGAAAGGTCGTTTTTAATTGTGCTCCCGAGTGTGGTATCGGGTTATGCCAAAATGTGAAAGAATGTTTTATGCTCAACTGATTAAAAATACTGTCAATCAATGGATGCCACCAGTATTTTAGTATAAAATCAAAGTGTATATCATTAAAATATTTTTTTATTTCTAAACGCAACCTGTGTGATATCACGTAATGACTTCTTGTTATCCATCTTTTAAAGAAACCCATACCACGCCATGGTTGTTGTAAATGGAACACCTTCTCTATAAATCCTGCATTGTCCCAATCCTGTCTGTTCTCAATATCATTTGGCACAATCGCATAAACAGTACAATTATTTCTGCCAAAACCCTTTGCTATTTCAAACGACTCGCGTGTAAGCCCGCCTCTGCTGGCCGTGATTAGTATTAATATATTCATTCATACCTCGCTTTATTTCTTTCACACTTTCTCCTTATCAGATTATGTACCTTGAATATAAAACGGTATAGTATTGGTGGAAAAACACAGAGCATTACCGCCTCACATTTCTTTTTAAGCGGCACAGTCAATTTGCATATTTCTCTAACGGTACTGATTGTCATTTTATACTGAGTGTTATTGCCAAATAAATACGAGTGGTGAATCTCGTCTTGTAATTGTGTAAGTTGTAGAAATCGTATAGCTCTTTTGGCATCATCAGATCTGTGCGGCAGCTTTTTATATATAATCTTTTCCAGATGGTCAAGAAAGTCTAATCTATCTGTATACATATTGCCGGTTGCCAATGACCCGGGGTTATTAAATGTTTTATAGTTATATAGCGGTATATCCAAAAATACTATTTTTGTTTCTTCGGGTGCTGCTGCGATACAATCAGTGACTAACCATACATCATTAGCAGCACGTACTCTGTCAGGAGTGCGTTTGCTAAGCAGAGTCCTTCGTATAAGCTTGTTCCATAAAAGAAAAAGCGATAAATAAAGTGTATTTTCGTCTGCATAGGTTTCCCAGAACTTCTTTGGGTTTAATATTTTCTCTTGAGGAACTCTTTTAACATCTTTATAGCCGTTTTTTATTACTGTATGCCCGCATATACAAATATCTGCGTTGGTGTCCGCAATTTTATTGTACATATACTCGTACATATTTGGTTCAATGGTATCATCACAATCAACAAACCCGACAAACTCACCTTGAGCTATATCAAGTCCAAAATTCCGTGCACTGGCTGCTCCGCCATTATCTTTGTGAATTACTTTTACACGCGTATCACCGGCAGCGATTTTATCACAAAGCGCACTGCTTCCATCGGATGACCCGTCGTTAATTAATATAATTTCCAGATTTGTATATGTCTGCACTAGTACACTTTGGATACAGTTCTCCAGAAATGCCTCCCCGTTATAAACAGGTATGATTATAGATATAAGCGGACCTTGCATTAATGATTTCCTCTTCACTTACGAAATTTTCTCATGCTCCCGATCAATTTCTAAAAAAGTATGCCATCACTTATAATGATATTGCCGGTCTTGCTTTGATTTTATTGCCGATGAGTCTGATAACGGGTTTTGGAAAAAACAAGGCGACCATATGTTCAGCTTTCATCTTTATACTAAATATATTTGAAAAAAGCAATTCATATGTATATGGTCGTGCTTGCTTGCGAAACATTGGCACATCTTCATATTTTTTATTATGACATAACAAACCTACCAAAACAAGAGAAGCTCTGGCATACCTCGATTGTGCTAATATCATTAAATGAGAAGATATCGGCTGAACAAGTTTAATGATTTGCCTTAGTGCTGCCGGACCGGTCATTCTTCTTTCATTTATAGAGTAAATTGCACTGCCTTCACGCTGAAAATAAAAATAGAGAGCCATCGGAACATGTACAATGCCATCAGCTTGGATCAACAATTGAATAATGAATAACCAGTCTTCCGCATAATGGATATCGGTATCAAACCTAAGAGGTGATGGATTTAGTGCCTCCAGTAATGAACGGTGAAGAATCAAACTCACTGCATATCCTTCCAAATTGGGGATCTTTGGATCAAGGGAGAACTCAATTGACTGTTCCCGAGTCATTGTTATGGGATTATTGTCTTGTTGTTGATTTCTGTATTCCTGTCTGGTCGCTGAAAAGTACCGGATATAATCACAGCACGAGATCATTTTATTGTTTTCGATTGCAGCTTTTATTAACTCTGCGTACATGTCCGGCTTTATCCAATCATCTGAATCCACAAAGCCTATCCACTCACCCCTTGCATTATCCAATCCTGTATTTCGCGCGAAGCTTACACCGGCATTTGCCTGATGGATGACTTGAATGCGGGCATCGGTTTCCGCATATCTGTCACATATTTCGCCGCTGCTGTCTGTAGAGCCGTCATTAACGAGAATGATATCCAGGTTCTTGTGAGACTGGTCAAGGATACTGTCTATACAGCGTGATAAATATTCCTCTGTATTAAACACCGGTACAATAATGCTTATAAGAGGTTGTGAGAACTCTTCTGTTTCAGATAAAACCTGATTTTGCATTTTGCTTATAGTCTCCTCTTGTAACTATTCAGTGGGTACAACCTGCCCCGTCATTCTGCGCGTTAGTCGCAGAATCTATTGCTGTACGTAGGTGTTCTAATTGAGACACGGATTCTGCGACTTCGCGCAGAATGACGAGGGGTACTGAGCAGTTACCTCCTCTTTTATTTATCCATTGTATTTAATGACTTTTAACCCTGCTTTAAATAACGTCGGTACATTCATTAAAATATTCGAATATGCCTGGTTCGCAAGCGGGCAGGCGCAGTTTTTCTTTTTTATATAATCAATTGTCTCTTGGGCATGCTCAGACAACCACAACTTCTTGAAATCATATTCGAAATCCCTTAAATTTCCCATTTGATGCTCATAACCTAAAACACAACACGGCCATACCCCGCCATCATAGTTGATATGCACATTTGAAATACCTGCGTAGCATGGAATCACCTGTGTGTTTGTTTCAAGTATCTTACACGCAAGTGCGTAGTAAATTACTCTCAAAGCTTCGGTCGTTTTTGCCTGACTTCTTTTTTTTACTATGTTATCTTCTATTTTCTTTGTGAAGCCTTGCATAAGACGCCGGTATGTGGCGGCATCGGGGGTTATGGGGTCTCCTATGTTAAAAAACTCGGCTCTTTGTTCGGCGACTTCATTGCGGTAGCTTTCTATGTTTAATGAATGAACAAAGTCCTCTATCTCATCCAAATGGTTTACATTGTAGTTTGAAATTACCGTACCGAGCTCAAGATGAAAATTGTCGTACTCCTTTTCAATGGCTTTCAACTCTTTGATAGTATCAAGCAGCTTTTCAAAGTTTCCCTTTACGCCGCGGATCTCATCATGTTTATCCTCTATGCCGTCAATGGATGGTTTGATCGTGAACGGGACAGTCGGGTCGTATTTTTTTACGATTTCCAATATTGCTTTTGTATCGTGTGCGATCTTTTCTGTTTGGATTGCGTTTGTCGGAATGTGGATCACCCGGGGTCTTAAATACTTACATGCCAACTCCACGATTTTGGGAAGGTCTTTGCGCAAAAACGGCTCTCCGCCGCTGATATTAAAGAAGTAAACCGGGTTCATGGATTTGAATATCTTCTCTATCTCATCAATTGTCAAGTCGTTTGCTGCACGTGCAGGGTCGTCGTGATACATATCGCCGATCCTGCATGTTTTACAACGTGATTGACATGCAGCGGTAATTGAGAATGTAAGTGTTATCGGGCTGATATTTTTGTACCCGAACCACCGATTCAGACGATATTTAAAAAGCTTGGGAGATAGGCGAAAACCCAGGTCTCTTTTGTTCATAAAATACCTTTTTGGTTAGTGTGAATATGTCATATTAAATATGACCTTGCTGCTTGAACCATTCAATTGTACTATTAATGCCTTGTTTAAGTGATATAGATTGTGAATATCCCAAATCTTTTTTTGCACGCGAGATATCAAATGTGCGATCTCTGATTGTAGAACTTATATTCCTATATGTAACAATCGGCTCTTTTCCCATTAAGTTATACCCTGTCTCAATGAGCTTAGCACCTAAAAGAGCTATTGGAGCCGGAACATACGGGTATGGTGCTTTGATACCAAGTGCTTCTATTACATGGGTGCGCACCTCGTCGAGAGGATAAGAGCAATCAGATGCTATAATATATGTCTCCCCGATCATTGCTTTTTGCATTGTTAAAACAGTTGCCTCAATGACATCGTTAACATGAACTATCGGCGTCAAGTTTTTTCCAAGCCCAATCTTTGGAAAACGACCCTTTTTCATAAGACAACAGAATTTATGGAACTCGCCAAGTCCTCCCGGACCATATACCATGCAGGGGCGTAAGATAACAGAAGGAAAATTTTGCTCATGATATGCTGCATTAACGATTTGTTCGCTGCGGAATTTGCTTTTTTGATATGGAGTCAGCGGGTTTGGTACAGACTGTTCATTCAATACAGGTTTATTAATAACCCCCATTGCGGCTGTGCTGCTAAAATGAATAAACATTTTCAGACTTTGCAACTGTTTTGCAATATCGATTAGATTTAACGTACCTTTTTCATTCGTCTCAATAAACTTATCATAGGCTTCTTGTGATGTTGCGGAAACATGCCCTTCTGCTGCTAAATGAATAATGCACTCTGCGTTTTCCGGTATAATTTTGAGCGTTTCGGGTTTTGTTATATCGCCTTTTATGTAATGAACACCATCATTAAATAAACTTTCAGCCTTGTCTATATCACGGCAAAGGACAGATACATTATGCCCATCATCGAGCAGACGCGGAACCAAATGACTGCCTATAAACCCTGTTGCGCCTGTTACGAGTATATTCACTGTTGGTTCTCCTTGTTTTAGTACAGTTTTTCTACTATCTCCACAAGCCTGTCCCAGGAGAATCTATGGGACTCTGCTTTGATGTTTTCTTCCCACTGCCCGGCATTGTTTTCCCCGAAGAACTTGATTATTGCGGATGAAAGTTGTTTGTGGTCTTTTGGGGGGATAATGTAACCTGTTTTTCCCTCAGAAACGACCTCGGGCAGCCCTCCAACGTTCGTGACAATCACGGGTTTATTAAAGCCAAATGAAATCTGTGCAACTGCGCTTTGGGTTGCGGATTCGTATGGCAACACCACCAGATCGCTTGCTGAAAAGTAGTTTTCTACTTCGCTGTCAGGTACATAATCGCTGACGAGTTTTATGCTATCTTTACATCCTGTTTGCTCTATTCGTTGTATGTAGCCTTCTTTTTCACGCTCAAGGATATCTCCAACTACCAAAAGCATGCAATCGGGCAGCGCTTCAATCACTTTTGGCATTGCGTCTATAAGATATTTAAGTCCTTTATATTCACGGACAAATCCAAAGAATAACAGTACTTTTGCATCTTTGTTTAATTTAAGCTTAAGGCGCGCCTGTTCCCGGCTGACGCCGGTAAAATCGAAAGCATTGTAAGTCGGAAGGACTGTTCTGATGAACCTTGCGTCCGGAATGAGTTTTATCAGGTCTTCCTCGTCTGATTTTGACTGTACTACGAAAGCGTTGCCTTTTCGCAGTGTCATTTTTGCAAGCAACTTCTGCATGGGAAATTTTTCATGCGGAAGTACATTATGGCATAAAAAAATTATCTTGCATTTTTTCTTTATTTTGCCTAATATGCAGCGATAAGATGGTGCGAAAAACGGATGCCACCATTGGACGATGACTAAATCCGGTTTAAATTTTTTTATATAGTTAGCTGTCCGCAAGTACGAGACAGGGTTTATTGTGTTTAGCAGGTACTGGGTATCTTCGATTTTAAAGGAGGTGTTTTCATAGTCTTTTTGTGTATTACGGGGATAGAGGATTTTTGGATATTGCAATTTATATGAAACCGTTGTTACGTTATGTTTTTTTGAAAGCGCCTGCACCATCAGGGCTGTATAATGAGCGATACCGCCCCGGTACGGGTAGACCGGGCCAATCATAACTATATCCATATGAATGACCATGCCTTTCTCTATTATGTATATCTGTTAAAATATCCCAGTGAATATCCGGCACGTCTGCCCTGAACAGAGAGTCCCTGGTCAGCCGGTCTCATAAATCGCGTCAGCACTATGTTTGAAGCTTCAAATACGCAGTTGACATTTTGGAGCGGCAAAAAAACAGTCGTTCTAAAATCTGTGGTCAGTTCATGCCAAAAGTAATGTAACTGGGCATCCAAACATCCGATATTAAACGGCATACCTCGCTCTGCGTGAAAATCCCATATGAAGTCATGCAAAGCGGCTTTTCTGCTCCAAAATGTCCATTGGCTTAATCCATACCCAACCCCATCTTGAAAAGCGGCTCTTGTTATGGCACCGCTATTGATTGCATTAGTGTACCATTCATCCATTAGGAGATTAATATGCGCCGGACGCTCATCTAACCCGGGCATACCATGGTTGTCTCGTATTACATGCCAGCGAGCCCGTTCGACAATAGTCGGTCTCATATTACTTTCTGAAAATAAATTACCCATAATGCCCGCAGCAGCAAACGTATTCAAACCCCTGTTTCTGAAGAAATTCCAGATTAGTTGATCATTGGCGGTTGTCGATGCCGGACCTCCGATTAAAGCACCATTAAATACGGAGCCATGAGTAAAGCCGGATGCCGGAGGTTGTGGTAAACCGGGTAATTCCAAAACATATCTATGCAAAACAACAATTGCTTCCGCCCGTGTTGCGCGGTCTCCCGGATTTACTCTGCCTTGATCATTGCCCCTGATAATGTCGGCGTTTGCCGCCCAGCGCATTCCTTCCAGAGCCCATCCGGAAACATTTTGTCTGTCATCAAAATTATTGAGTGCTGTATAAGGTGCTGATATGTTTCTATTATGATACCCTGCAAGCCTGAATAATATGACTGCCATTTCTTCTCTTGTTATGTTCCTGTCAGGAGCGAAAAGACCATCCCCAATTCCGGTTACGAGCTGATTTGAAAAAGCCCAGTTTACAGCATTGAAAAAATATTGCTCCGAATTTGCCACATCGTTAAACCGGATTGTATTGCTTACGGGAGGGGTTCCTTCTATGCGATGTAAGAACGTGACAAACTCACCGCGCGTTACATTACGGTGCGGAGAAAATGTTCTTGGGGATGTTCCTGTAGTTATATTGCCATTATATGCCCAGGCAATCGCATCATGAAACCACGAATCCTGCGGCACATCAGTAAACGGCGTCGATGCAGCGGCTGTAGCAGCTGCAGCGGGTGCAACGGGTATGCTAAAACCAAGCAAAAGAATAGTTGCAAGAAATAAACATATAAGCCTGACAAGTTTTTGTTTCATATATTCATCCCATCCAATCGTCTGCGTTACGATGCTATAATACCACAAAAGACTAAAAAAGTCCACCAATCACCGCTTCATTAAAATATAGTCCAATATAACACCTTCTTCATTCGACAAAAATATAATTTCGCCATGTCTGGGGTTGAAATTAAGCGCAATCATAAATAATGCATCAAGGGATGTAGAACTTCGCCCGACAAATCTCATAGAACTACCCGGCCGTATATTTAATGCCGGAAACTGCCATTTCTTCAGATTGTTAACATTATCGCTAAGGAATAAGCCCCGTGTGTTTTGTACGGTATCTGTCGGGTTGTGCATATCAAAGCCGAACAACTCACCGTCGTCGAAAGTGTCTATGAAGAGCAGAGGCGGTATTTCTAACTGTGTCACAGCTTGTACATGCACAATCCCGTCACTGTTTGCATACTGCGATGAAATCCGCAAATCTTCATCATATCGAACTTCACCGTTAATAAGCCAATAAACAAAGACATGATGTTTTGGTATAATTGGGGTAACAGGGACACTGTTTTCAATAAAGTAAACACCTTCGTTGCCATTTAGAGTGTTGATTTTGACTGATCCGTCAGATATTATGCGATAGGTCTCCGTATACCCGAACAAATCGCGCAGCTCATCCATAATGTAATTTGGGCGCAGTTTTGCAAAATACAGAATCGCTTCCCTACGCTCCAACATCTCATTAATATTTAAGTCGAAGAATGAATAATGCTCTGTTAGTTCTTGGAATCCCATGCTATTAAATTCATATATAACCCTTTCCACATTATCTATGCCAAAATGCTCAAAAGCTAAATCAGAAATATAGTTGGCAAACGTTTCGGCATATTCCGGGCGTTGCAGGAGGGCTGCAAATATCGGGCTGCGACCATCAAGCAGTCGGTTGATAGTCATTGCTTCAGGAATGTTCTGACCGTCAAAATTAAGCGTACGATCAAGATCCCACATTACGAACCGCCAGCGCCCGTCCAGTTCGGGGGCAAGGTTACTTTCATCTTGAGGACCGGTGTATCTCCATATCCCGATATTGTACCGGGGCCAATCAGAATTGCCAATGTAGGATTGGATGGCATAGTAGAAAAGTAAATGCTCTATGTCGAAAAAATCACGCACAGCTTGTACTGTATCATCGGTAAAACCTTGGTCGGCATATTCCAACAAACGAGCAAAATTATATTGGACGCTCTCATCATTGGTAAAAACAATCGAACAACCACCATCTGCAAATTGAAAGCTGCGTCGTGGCGCATCAAAAAGATCCTCTAAATATTGTTCGTCGATTCGAACATTTAAGGTGTAATATCCATGATATACTCCGTTGATAAAAACCGTTGCCACGCCGGTTGGAGAAACTGTCGGAAATCCGGCTTCTAATGCAATTATGGAAGCCAACGGTGTCCGAAGCCTTGCTCTCAGGAAATCATTGCCGTCATTTCTTAAAATCAAGGTATTATACGATACAATTGGCTTGTCAAACGATCTGAAATCCGTATGGTTTTCAAAAAATTCATGATGAAACTTTCCTATACCGGGTTCGTACCCCCGTCTGGCCATCAAGCGAAGTGATTTTTGCCAAAATACTCGTGTTGCTCCTCCATGTACCCGTATCCCGGCATTTTGAGCAATGACCCGTCCCCCGTTTTGGGTAAAAACCTCAACGTGAACCGGACGTTCTCCTGCTCTTCCTTTCACCCGGTAATTACTGGGCCAAGACTGAGTTCCCAGTTCCGTATCAGGGTTTGCATCCAGCCATTCGTCGCGAATTCTGCCGGGAACTAAAATCCCGGTATCGTAGTCATATAAGTTGTTTCCGTCAGTGGAAATAGAAAACACATAGGTTGAAAAACGCTCATCAACTCCGGTTCCGATAAAAAAGGTCTGAGTATTCACGCGGCTTTCTTCAATGCTATTTATTGCAATTGATTTTAATACGATTACTTGTACTGTTTCGTCAGCTTCCAAAACTATCGGCTCTATGAACTTATTGCTGTTTGATGTTGGAGTTGAACCGTCGGTGGTGTAGTATATTGCCGCATTCGGGTCGCTGGCATAGATTGATACTGATATGGTTTCGGTGTGAAAAAAACCGGCGTTGGAAAAGTTTACCGTCAACTCTGCTTCATCGGTATATTGCGCATGATATAAATCATATGCCAACCCCGGAGGCAGAACATTGAATTTCGGGATGTAATCAGGCAGTACAGGGAATTCAAGTCTAAACAAAAAGCCTAAAGTACCAATGACCAATAAGGCAAGAATAATTATTTTTCGCATATAAGTTCAACCTCTATGTATAGTCACCATTGTATTCAACCAATACTGCACTTGAAATAAATTCTGCGGACGTAAATGGTGTCAATAACTCCGTATTGTTACGCTTAACATATACCTCAAGAGTAAGCTCAACTTCACCGTTTGAGAAAGTCTTGTTTTTCAATTTATACCGTAAATCCTTAAGCATCGGAGAGACACTTGAGTCCTTATCAGATGGGTATCGCAACACTAATAAAAAGCTCTTTTTTTCCCGCCGGATGTATGTTAGTGCTGTATAAACCAACAGCAGTGCTACTGTTCCGACAATCGCCACCAGATAAAGCCTCGCTCCTGATGCTAAACCGGCGGCAATCCCTATAAACAGGAAACCTACATCAAGGGGTTCCTTTATTGCTGTACGGAAGCGGACAATAGAAAGCGCTCCAACCATACCAAGGGATAATACTAGATTAGCCCCGATTGTGACAATGATGAACGAGGTGGCTCCGGTAACAAGCACAACAAGTATACCGAAGTTTTCGCTGTATAGCATACCCCTGTAAAAAAACTTATACACTAAGTAAATAAGCATACCGCAGCTTACCGCTACAACCATTGTGGTCGCCAGCGCTCTGAAAGACAGATGCTCATATTGCGAGATAATCCCAATTAAACCCCTTAGTTCTTCAATCATATTAAAGTCCATTCCTTTCGTTTTATACCAAGCACAAAAAGATCATGAAAAAGGAATGGTCTTTTCGTGCATCTATTTCGGTTTCCGCCAAAGGCGGAGAGAAATTGGCACATTTTTTGTATAGTGTGATTTATCACGCTATATCGCCCTTCCTTGCAAAGCCATCTTTGCCATAATAAATTTTGATATTGACAATTGCTGTGTAAATGGTATGCCTGTTAGCAGATCTGTGATAACGGAAGGTAAAAAACGGTCGTTCTTCACCTCTAGTATTACATTGTTATAGGGCAAAATAGAAACGGAGTGCGTCTTAACGCCGGTGCTTGCTGATAAATCAGAATCAAACGTTATACGCACATTTCCTGCCTGATATGTATATGCTTGCCGCTGATAGTTAATCATAGCGACAGGACGCATACCTTTAGTGGTAAAGATAGTATAAAACTTGTCAAAAACGTCCCCTTTGCCACTGCTTTCCCTCATAAAATGATATTCCTTACGGCACATCATTTCAAACTGTTCCAACGTGACAGGTGCGCTGTCTTTGTATATATACGCGTCAAATTTATGTTTTCGCTCTAAGCGTAGAAAATCCAAACATCCGTTGTAAAACCTGACGCGAAACTTGTCCCGCTCTACAACGCCATTTCGTTTTTCATAAAATGATGTATTGTAATAATCGTCAAAATACAAACTGCTGATATTGTATAACCCATCGGGGTTGGAAGCATCAGGTTGTAATATCTTGGACACCCTTTGTGAAAGCACATAGGCGGCATCTTTGTCAAGCAGGTACTTCCTCTCGAAACGATATCTTTCGGCAGTAGGTTTCACTGAATATATTTCTCCCCTATTTAAAAAAGTTCTTCTCCACCGGATATCTAACTTAGACCATAACTAGAGTTATCTTAACATAAAAGACTATAATTGTCCATGTTCACTGTCCATCTTCCTCACTCTATACTGCACATCCTCAAGTATTTTGCGGTTTGCTGAAATGATATCAGCTTGAAGCCCCGCAACAATAAACTGCACGCCAATCATTATCAGCATCGCGGCAAGTATAAGAGATTGGATATTGCCGTCGCCCAGCCCCTGTATATAAAGTACAAGCCAACGAATAACAAATGCCAGACCTACAGAAGATACCAATCCCCCAAGTATAATGAAAAACTTCAGCGGCTTGTACATCATGGATGAGCGTATAATAACGACGGCGGATCGTCTCATGTACGTTGCCATGCTCTTGAACAAACGAGATTTTCGTAAATCAGGATTTGTCCTAATTGGCACACTTGTCATCGGTATGCGATTGAGTCCCGCTTGGATTATCGTTTCGAGTGTATATGTGTAAGAGTTTATTACATTTAACCTTAGTGCCGCTTCACGTGAATATGCCCTAAACCCGCTCGGCGCGTCCGGTATGTCTGTACCTGATGCCACTCTTACGACAAACGAGCCAAATCTTTGCATCCGCTTTTTCATCTTTGAAAAATGCTCCGTGCCGTCAATCGGGCGTTCACCAATAACGATCTCTGCCTTCTCATCGAGTATCGGACGCACTAGTTTTTCAATGTCTGCTCCATAATATTGATTATCCGCATCGGTATTTACAATAATGTCGGCACCAAGCCTCAAACACGCATCAATTCCTGCTGCAAACGCATTAGCAAGCCCTCTATTGGATTTAAAACTCACAACATGATGAATGCCTGCCTCATGCGCAACCTCAACTGTACGGTCACTGCTCCCATCGTTGATAACAAGATATTCTATTACATCAACACCGTCAATGTGCCGTGGTAAATCCGCAATTGTAACAGGAAGCGTTACTTCCTCATTATAGCATGGGATTTGAATTATCAGCTTCACTTAATACCTCCTGAAGGGTTTATTCAGAGTCCGGTAATATTAGTGCAATGTCCGGCACTCTCACTTTCATGCCTTCTGCGGAAAGCACCCGGATTTCAAAGTCCGGTAATGGTTCATCAGTTTCTACATTAAGGACGATAGTAAGTACCCCATCCTCAAAGTCCTCTAAAGAATAATACCGGCGATCAATAATAACAGTTGACATAAAATGGGCTAACTCAACATAACCTATGTTATCAGGTGCTTCGTCTTGATTTAACAACTCCAGTTGTACAGAGAATGTGTATGAGCCGGGGTCCAACAATGCTTTCGGTCCGTATACCAGAAATCCTAAGACTCCATCGGACGTTATTGAGTTTCCGCGGATATCACCATTTTGTGAGCTAAAAAGAGATATCGGAAGCGTAACAGGATTTTCTCCGGTTGAATAATCATGAATCTGTGCCACTCCGCTTTCCACTATACTTGCGTTAACACTTATCCCATGTCTTATTATTGTATTAAATAAAAGATAAGAACATGAAAACAGTATATCATCATTTGATAGTTCAGGGAACTCCGAAACGACATTAATTCTTGTATTAGGAAGTGCCATTTGTATTCTCGGAAGAATTATAGGATCACCGGTGAAGTAATAAATCTCTTCATATTCTTTGAACTCCGTAAAACTGTTAAGCGTGATGTTATCATTATATTTCAACACATCTCTTGAAATAAAACGATAGCCGGCATGAATACTAAAGATTATCATAATTGCCATTACAATGGACAGCAGCATTTGCTTGTACTTTGTAAACATGCTCATAAAAACTAATAAGGAGACATTTATTGCAAAGAAACTGCTTACATAAACCGACCCGAAAACAATAAAGTTTATAACATTAAAATGCATAAACCATGATTGCGATAAAAACCGTTCTATGTAAGAGTTCAGAAAAACTGCAAGACACGAGAAGATAATCACAGAAAATATACCGATAACATATGGCTTTAGCTTACTGTAGATAATTGATGAAATCGCATAAAGCGAAATAGGTATCAACATTATTGAGTTATACCTGCCGTACATAATCGTGTCGGCACGTGTCATAACACCCGTTCCTGAGTGCATAAAGAAAAGCGCGCTTATAGTTAAGGTCGCAATAAAACCCAGAAAAACGAAAAGAGCCGTGAAGTCATAGCCGGTGCATGATTTTTCCTTTATAAGCCTCCTAATACTTAATATATTTTCCCTCAATATAACAAGCACGCCTACATAGACCAGTAAAAACGAGGCAAATCCCATGTACCACATTTGACCGAAAAGAACCCGGATAAAGCCGCCAAATCCCCGCCGGGTAAACAATTCTGCGAGACGGCCGGAGGTTGCAGCAATGTCGTTAACATCGTCGCTCCCAAAAAGACCTGTGTCTGTATATAACCATATGCTTGCCTGGTTGTATTGTTTAATTAACTCAGACAGGACAATAGAGACTAATAAAACTGCAAAGAATGATAAAAGATACTTTTTTGATGTCTTATTAAAGAACACTATCAGTAATAATACGAGGACTCCCGACATTAAAACACCCAAAAAACGCATATGTGCGGCATACCCGTAAGCCAGTATAAACGCAAGCAGCATTACGATTTTGTGTGTTGCGCCTGTCTTTAGAATTTTCACAAAGAGTGCCGTTGATAACAATCCTAAGACCATTAATAAGATTTCCGATATACCGAGATTTGAGTACGCAACGACACATCCCTGCAGCGTTAACATTACTGCAATCAGTATAGATACTTTATTTTCCCAAAAGCTTTTTAGCCCCCAATGCTTTAGCAGATAGTACACAAGAGGTACCATGGATGACGCAAGAAGGGCGTTTATAACAAGTGAAGCACGATATACCATAAGCATATCATCACCGAAAATCCAAAAGAGAGGCAGGATAAAAATGAGCGGATATCCGAATTGATAGTAAAATATATATGAAGTAACGTTGCTCCAATCAAAGCCGGCAAAAAACGCGGCAATGCTATACTGCGAAAACTCATCCGTCGTGAGATAAATCGATTCGCGTTGCGGTATATGCCATGCACATATAATGAACACAAACAACGCAATAAGAAACACATAAAATCGGTCGTGTTTAATAATGCTTATTATATCCGGCTTTTTTATCCTTAATATGTCCACGAATACCTCTCTACTTGCAAGCAATAAAATTCTCTATGTATTCTAAAAACAGCTTGCTCGTTTTCTCGTATGAAAAATCCATAAGCCGCTTACGTTGACCTTCTATAACCGAGTTGCGAAGATTTTCGTCTGTTACAAGCTTATCAATAATGCCTGCCGTTACCAGCGGGTCTTTTTCGTATAATAAAACTCCTGAGCCTGCCAGTGTTTCGGGGATAGCTGAACTTGCGTAAGCCACAATCGGCACATCAAAGTACATTGCCTCTACAAGCGGCACACAGAAGCCTTCATGCTCGCTCATACATAAAAAAACATCTGCAATTTTATAGTATGCAAGAATTTCGTCAAACGGTACTTTTTCCGTGAATATCACATTTTCTATGCCAAGCAAACTGATATACTCATCCAGTTGCTCTCTATATGATTCCATACCTTCGCTGCTGCCGACTATAAATAATCTTGCATTTGGGTTATGGTTCTTTACATAGCATGAAAACGCAGCTATGACATCTTCTTGTTTTTTGTTTGGCACAACACGCCCTAAAAAAAATATATTTACATTATTATCGTTGTATTTATCGATAATTGTCCGGCTTGGAGGCTTTTCATAGTCTCCGAATGGTATTAATATCGGGCGTACATCAATTTGACACGTAAAGCCGTTATTAATAAGGTCATCACGATTAAATGACGAAACTGCAATACAGTAATCGAATGTACCGGCAAGCTTTTTTAGTTCCTCGCGGATGTCCTTACATGAAGTAAATAAACTAAAACTATGATCTAAAAAGAACTCATGAGGTGTCACATTGTGGTATATCGCTACCTTGCGGCATTTCATTTGCTTGATTTTTTGAATCACCGGGGTATTTATACAAAGATGATAGATTAATACATCATCTTTATTAAGCCCGGGCAGCGGGAGCGCAGAGAAGATTGTATGATTTTCAGCAACTCGCGGATCAATGACTTCCGCATAGATTGCAGTTTCATATCCGGCGCAATTAAGCAAATCGTTAAGGGCCAGTACATCATTGCCGATAGCGTCTCCGAAGCTTATATTTGACACCATTTGAATAACTCTCATTTTGCAGTCCTCTCATCCGGTTCATCATGCAGCATACTGCTCAAGCTTTCATTCTCTTTTTCAAGAAACTCAATTCTATCTCTCATCCGATTTATATCAAAGTACAGGTCTGCCACAGAATCCGCAACAAGCCTGTTAACTTCATTTTGCTGAGCAACAATCGGTTCAACATAGAAGCTCACAAGCTTGCGAATAATTCTTTTTACAGGTAAGGTAATTAAACCAAGTATACCTTTGCTCGTTGTCCGCAAATCCCAGTATGCGGATACACCTTCATGTTCCTTTAGTATAAAAATGTTCTCTAAAAGCTTATCAGAACGTTTAACCGTTCCGAATAACATTTCTTCCTGAACATCCGAAAAAGTTATGTCATCATACGTATACCCTTTGTCCAAAATATCCTGCTTGACCCCGTCAATTAGGCTTTTTGCATCTATCCCCGCTCTACCGCACATAATCATCCTCATACCGCATAATATCATCTTCACCCAGGTACTGCCCGTTTTGTACTTCTATAACCTCTAAAATCAGATTCCCCGAATTAATCAGCCTGTGCTTCTCGCCCGACCTGATGTAAATACTTTCGCCGGACCGGACTATATTGTCAACATCATCGATTATCACATTCGCAGTGCCGTTTACTACTATCCAGTGTTCATTTCTGTGATAATGCATTTGATAGCTCAGACGCTGACCCGGGAATACTGTCAGGCGCTTAACTTTATAGAAATCATTCTCTTCCAGAATCGTGTACGACCCCCATGGCTTGTACACGGTCAGATGGTAGTCAGCACGTACATCCTTGCGCGCTTTCAGAACATCCACAACATCCTTAACCATCGGCGACCGGTCACGTTTACACACCAACAGTGCGTCCTTTTGATCCACAACGACGATATCGGATACTCCTACCATGGCAACGGCTTTATCACCCTCGGAATATACTAAATTGTTACTGCTGTCGAGCATTATCTCATCGTTAAAATAAACATTGCCGTTATCATCTTTTTTTGTATGATATCTGTCATATAATGTAGTAAAATTGCCTAAATCATTCCACTCCATAACCATGGGTGCCCCATATACAACACCCATTTTCTCAATCAATCCGTAATCTACCGATATTTTCGGTGTTTTCCTGAATTTTGCTTCAACACCTGCCTCTTGAAACGCTTTATATACCTCCGGATTGTACTTCTTGACTGCGTCGTTGAATTGTTTTGAATGAAACATAAAAATGCCGCTGTTCCAGAGATACCCGTCCTGAACATACCGGCAGGCTGTTTCATAATCCGGTTTTTCCTTAAACTCAGCCACTACAAAGCCGCCTTCAACAGGGTCACCCGGTTTTATATACCCAAACCCTGTTTCCGGACTTGTCGGGGTAATTCCAAAACAAACAAACCCTTTCGCTGCAAGTGGTACTGCACCGAGAATAATGTTCGCAAGTGTCTGCGGATAATCAATAACATGATCCGATGCAAATACAGCGCAAATATCCTCACCCTTTTCTCTGATGGCTTGAACTGCGTACATAATGGCAGGCAAAGTATTCTTTGCTTCCGGCTCCAACAATATCTGCGCCATTGCAATACTCTTACCCATCTCTTCAATCTGTCCTTGCACCAGATGCAGATAATCCTTGCTTGTGACAAGATATATATCCTCCATGCTGCCCATTAATAAGCAGCGTTCAATTGTCATTTGGAATATTGATTTATCCATCCCCGAAAGCTTCAAAAACTGCTTAGGAAAATGCGTCCTGCTAAGCGGCCACAACCGCGTCCCGCTGCCCCCGGCCATAATAATCATCTTCATGAAATCAAATCTCCAATTCTTTTAGAAAGCCATCCTTTAGTATTTCAAGAGACACTTTCGCTGTTTCATATGACTTCGCATGTACCCCGAAGTAAAGCTTCAACTTTGGTTCTGTTCCGCTCGGGCGGATAGCGGCCCATGCTGTATTATACAATGTTTCTCTGTCTCCTGTAAAGTGCAGCTTTAATACATCAGCAGTTGGTAATCCATTAATTCCCGGCAAGTAGTCCTCCACCTTTTTCAACCCTTCGATTGAAACACTGCTACGCAGTCTGCTCAGAATTTCTTTCTGCTTATCTTGCGAAATGTTTACACTGTGTAGAACCTCTAAGCAATATCCGTGCTTCTCACATAATTCTACCCACCTATCAAGCAACGTCATACCTTTTACATCATAGAACTCTGCCATTTTCACAATCAGTGCTGACGCTATGACAGCATCTTTATCTTTTGCGCCATCACCGGCAAGATATCCATAGCTTTCTTCATATCCGAAGAAGAACTGCTTATCCTCAGGCAGATTTATAATATACTCACCAATATACTTAAACCCCGTTAACAGACGCACAAAATCTAATCCATAGTCCTTCGCTACTAATTCCCCAAGCAAACCGGACACAATTGTAGAAATCACCACGCCACCGGATGTGGCGTTGTCTCCTTTTGACACGTCTCTTGTTTGTGCAAGATAGTCAATCAACAGTGCACCAATTTGATTGCCGTTTAACAGTTCGAAGCCATCCTCCGTTTTAATCATCACACCAACACGGTCGCAATCCGGGTCGGTCGCAAGTATCAGCTTCGCATCTATCTCTTTTGCTTTTTCAATCGCTTTTTCATATACAACAGGCTCTTCCGGATTTGGCGTTTTCAAGCCCCCAAACGCTCCATCCGGATTTTGTTGGATACAAACAGGAGAAAAGCCCAGCCTTTCCAATACCGCAGGAACAGCATTCGCCCCCGCACCATGAAGCGCAGAATATATGAGGGGGTAGGGGTTAGAGGTCAGGATGCCTGTCACACCTATGCTCGTCATTGCGGCCTCCGCGCCTTTGGGTTGCGTAAGTGCCCAAAAATACCCGCAATCCCCTGGGTTATTAGCATTACTTATGAGATTGCGGGTCGAGCCCGCAATGACGAAAGAAACAATTTGGTCTATATATGCTTCTGCAACCTCATCATCAAAGTTCTTAATATCTTTTCGCACCAACGGCACACCGGCAGCATCATCCTCACCAATCGAGTTAATCGAATCTGTTATCCTCATCGCTAAACGATCGGTCACCTGCACACCATGCTCATCATAAACTTTATACCCGTTATACTCCTGCGGATTATGACTCGCAGTTATGCAAACACCCCAACCCAGCTTTAAATACCGTATCGCAAAACTCAAAGCCGGCGTCGGCATCGGCTTATCAAATACATATACCCCAATCCCGAACGCCGAAAATGTATCACATGCAACCTGCGCAAATACATCAGAATTATAACGGGTATCATACGCAATACCGACATTCTTTGGAGCATCACTTGACAATACCACTTTCGCAAGCCCTTGAGTAACCCGCTGTATAACCATATTATTTATATTACCGGGTTCATCACCCATTATTCCACGTAATCCCCCGGTACCAAACCTTATATTTTCCATTTATTGCCTTTCCATGCCCCCTTCCGCGGAAGGGGGTGGCTCCGCAGAGCCGGGGGTTGTCTTCAGTGTGCCTCTATCAGCAGCGGGTATTTTCGGGCACTTACGGAATCCAAAGGGTGTTCTCTCTCCACTCATCAAGAACATCCCCCAGCGTCTCTTTAAGCACTATCTCCGGCTTCCACCCTGTACACCGGGCAAGCTTCGTAACATCGGCCCTTATCTCCGGCGTATCAGACGGTCTCATCCTCGCAGAATCTTGTTCCACAGCAATTTTCGCTTTTGATAACCCTATCAACCTCTCCAATATCTCACCGATACTAACAGCATTACCGCTTCCGACATTATATACCTCGCCGCTTATACCCATATCCGCCAACAATCTATACGCTCTGACAACATCCCGAACATCTGTGAAATCACGCCTTGCCTCGAGATTGCCGACCCGAATCACACCTTCATTACCCTTCGCTTCTATTTCCGCAATCTGCTTGCAAAAACCCGGCACAACAAATGTATCTGTCTGCCCTGTCCCGATATGGTTAAACGCCCGGACGATAACAATCTCCAGCCCGTATGCTCTCGCATAAACCTGTCCCAGTTTGCCCTGGGATATTTTTGTTACTGCATAAACATTCCCCGGACGAAGAGGCGTCTCTTCATTGATTGGCAACTCTTCCGGTAATACATATCCATACTCATCACCTGAACCGATAAGCACTACTCTCGAAGGCTTCTCCATCTCCCGCACAGCCTCCAGCAGATTAACAGCACCCTTAACATTAATGTCAACCGTCAATGAAGGCTGCTTCCACGAAACTGCAACAGAACTCTGCGCTGCCAAATGAAATATACAGTCAGGGTTTGTCTTTTTTAGTATGCCCTTGATAGCAGCAGCATCAAGAACATCAAGTCCGTAAACCGGGATATCAAGATTCGCCGCTTCAGTAGGCAACCTTGTACCCTGCACTTCCCACCCGGAATCTATCAGTTCATTCACCAGATGTCTGCCAACAAACCCGGCAACACCTATGATTAAAGCTTTCATAAAACCTTACTCACCTGCCGCAAGCTTAAAATCGTTCTCCACCATTCGCTTTACCATCTCATCAAACGAAATCTCACGCTTCCAGCCCAGCACACGCTCCGCTTTAGCAGGACTGCCCAGTAGCAACTCGACTTCCGCAGGGCGGTAAAACTTCGGATTTACCCGCACAACGGTTTTACCCGACCGCTCATCAATACCGGTTTCATCCGCTCCCGACCCTTGCCATTTAATGTTCATATCTATATGTGCAAATGCCGCCTCAACAAACTCACGTATCGAGCGGGTTTCTCCTGTCGCTATAACAAAGTCATCCGCTTCGGATTGCTGCAGCATAAGCCACATTGCCTTGACATAGTCCTTGGCGTGACCCCAGTCGCGTTTTGCATCCATGTTGCCGAGTTCAACGCAGTCTTGCTTACCAAGCTTTATACGTGCGACTGCGTCTGTTATCTTGCGTGTCACAAACTCCTTGCCGCGACGCTCACCCTCATGGTTAAACAAAATTCCCGAGCAAGCATACATACCAAAACTTTCACGGTAATTCTTTGTAATCCAATGACCGTAAAGCTTAGCAACACCATATGGACTACGCGGATAGAACGGTGTTTTTTCGGTTTGAGGTGTTTCCTGTACTAACCCGAACATTTCCGATGTAGATGCCTGATAAAACCTGCTTTCCGGTTTTATTGTCCGTATTGCTTCAAGCAAATATGTAACACCTACTGCATCTATGTGTGTAGTGGCAATGGGTTGATCCCAACTGGTAGCAACAAAGCTTTGAGCAGCCAGATTGTAGACCTCATCCGCCTGAGATATTTTCATCGCTCTTATCAACGATGCCATATCTGTCATATCAGCATAAATCAGATTAACCTTATCTTTGAGATGCGATATATTACCGTAATCAACCACACTTTTCCTGCGCCAAATGCCGTGCACCTCATATCCCTTCTCAAGCAAAAGATCCGCAAGATACGAGCCGTCCTGCCCGGTAATTCCTGTAATAAGTGCTTTTTTCAAACCTATCCCTCCCCGCATATTGTATCCCACTATACCATAAATAAATTTATCATTCAAACTTCAACAAATCCTCTGCCTCACTTCATTTCGGTTTGCGCTTCAATAGCTTGGCAAGTCCGGGAAATCTATTCCTGATAAACGTTTTTATCGAAAATATTAACAGCTTGAAAAGCCCCTTTTCATCGGTTATCTGTCTGTACGCAAGACCCAGTTCCACAATATGATCGTGTTGTTTTTTATTCTCTTCCTTTAATGTTTTTATTAGCGGCTCAGCGTTAATAAGATTTGCATCAACCATACTAAACAAATTTGAACGCCTGATGAGCCTGTCTTTGTCAGTTTTTTTTCTAAGTATCTCCTCAAAGAACGATTCAAGTTCTATAGCGACTCTATCCCACGAATCATAATATTCTGCACAAACAGGCTCAATGGAAAAATCCATGTTCTCAATAATATCACCGATTTGTGCAAAATTGTCGAACAACAGGAAGTTGTCCTTAAACTCTTTGAAATGTTCCATCAGCTCTCTGTTTAGAGAATTATTATTTAGAATAATACGTTTCTTGTTTTTAAGGCTTATAACGGTTGGCAACCCGAACCCTTCGTACAAGCTCGGGAATATAACGGCTGTGCTTTTTGCATATAAAAAACTTAGAAAATCTTCATCGAGATTGCCGCTTTTATAGTTGTATATGTTCGGTGCGACAACCCCGTAATCTCCATACCCGATAATGACGAAATTTTGATGCAGCTTTGAGATGACTTCAACAGTTTCTTTTATTGACTTATGCTTGTAAGAGTTGCCAACCACAATGAAATACTCTTCAAACGGTAAATCATATGTATTTTTATCCTCATTGAATCCGGTTGCGGGATAAATAACTATAAGCTTTTTATCCGGTAGATCAAGGTTGTTTGCATAACATGCTTTGAAGTCATTTTTTGTAAAATTGCTAATAAAGACTATGCCGTCACTTATGTAAATTCCCGTCTCTACATTATTGCTGACATCATCAGCGACATGCTCGTCTATCCTTACCATCATAATGTCATACAATGTTTGAACAACCTTTAGGCAATGCTTGCTCATTGTCCGCATAGGTTCAAAAAACATTAGCTGATTAGGTGCAAATCCCAGGTGAAATGTACCTTCCAGCGTTTCAGGAAAGAATATATTGTCATATTTACCGCAGAGGTCAAAATACTCCTCCGCTTCATGATTGGTATACAAGCAAATATCATATTTATCTTTAAACAGCCGGTAAAAAGCGTCAAAAATCGACAACTGATACTCAGAAGTTCCACAGTGCATAGCCGGCATTATTACACAGTCAAATAAAATCCTTTTTTTAGGATAATACTCATTATCAAGCACTTTCAAAAACTCAACACACGGATTGGCACCGTACTGTTCAAACCGCTTTATTTTATCTCCCCAATACTCATACCTCGATTTAAAGAGTTCTTTATCACCGTTAGACAGGGGGACAGGTTCACTGTCTTGCGAGTACAAAGAATGATAAGATACTACTGATGAGAACCCAAACTTGTTTACTCTACAATAAAAATCCATAAGAGCATATTGCAGACTTTCAAATGATGTATCAAGAAAGCCAAAAGCATTGATAACGCTTCTTTTTATCAGCACGCAACAAGCATTGCCCCTAACGGTCAAATCATACTCGGGTAAATACTCCCTCGCTGTTTTAATCAAGCTTTGGTTATTCTCAATCTCTTGTCCGTAGACTATTGCATGCTTTTCAGCCGCATATAGACAGGTAGTCATGCTTTTTATTATATCGCCATGTAAATAAACGCACTCAGATAACAGCAATATGTCAGCCGCTTTATCCGCCTCACTAACAAGCCTGTTATATTCAGCTAAATCAGTAGATTCTGAAGATACATTTAATGTTACTATCTGCACCATTTAACTACTCCCTCATCTTCCTCTCAACCGCTTGATAAACTGCTTGCAACGCCTATACCGCTTTTGCAAAAACGCAAAAGGTCCGGGGAACTTGCGTAGTCTTTCCACTAAGCTTTTCCTTATTGTGCCATATAGTGTCGGTTTTGCGCTTGATAAAATAAAACTTAAGGATGTTATCTCATTAAGCACGAACTTGTCAGTCATTACCCATGCTGAATAGTAACCCTCGTCTTGAGCAGCAAAACAATAAATCCTTTCAAACGCATGCCCGAATGTTCCATCCTCCGGTAATGGCTCGCTCTGAAAATCTTCGTATTTTAAATCATAATCAATAACTTTTTTGAGAGCTTTTGTTCTAAACCAAAACATGCCACCCGTCGGGAATATCGGGTCAAAACCGACATCTATCGGTACTTTGATGCCTAGTTTGTTTGCAAGTTCTACCGTGTTATGATAATTCCCTGTCCATAAGAATGACAATAGCTGTATATACGGCCCATGTATTATCGGGGGTGGAAAGAGCATTCCAAGTCTTGGATTCTTTTCAAACATCCCGATTATATTTTTAACATACTCCTTACTTGCGAGAGTGTTTTCCATGCATCGCCGTGCGAAATCACGTCCGACAGTCAGCGGTCTGACCTGGGGTGACTTTTTGTTATGAATCCAGCAGATATAGTCATACTCTGCCATGTATGGCTTTAGTGCCACCCATAAAGCACCTACATCCCTGCCCCGGCTGTTTTCCGGCAGCACTACTACTTCAAGCTTGTTTAATCCTGATTGACCTATTCGGTTAATTATGTGTGTTTTCAAATCCTCCGAGAGCGTTGTAATATACACATCCGCTATATCGGAAGCCGAGTTCACATAGCCGGCACAAAAATCAATTAAATCCTCATATGTTATATGGGCAAAAACTGCCACCTTAGCCTTACTTATATCTAATGTGTCATCCATTATCACCTTTTCAGGTAATATATAGTTAAGGTGGAGATTATCTTTGATGTGTCTAAAGCTTGCAGTGCGAAGGATATGTTCCCAAATCATGTCAACATCATAGCTTGTATTTTCGCAAATGTAGTCGAATGCTTTCCTCGTACTATTTCCGATGGTAAACGTAAGAGCCGTGCTATACCCTATAGTAAAGCATTTTCGCTTAATAAACGGGCATTTGTAATCACTCACCATTTCATATGGCATGAGGCTCATCAGGGAAATATCGTAAAATTCCGCAAGCTCTTTATCGGCATTGACAAAAACATCCCACTTATATCCCATGCCGGCAAAGTACCCGGTAAATTGAGATTCGACGTAAGAAACAGTTTGATTCCAAGATTTGAGTTCGGGGAGGCTGCTCCAGTAATTTTGAAACTCCCCGGATACAAGCATTTTGTTACATATAACGATAAAGTATGTTTGAATATGTTCAGGAAAAACTCCGCCTTTTGTTAGTCCGTCGGGGTTATGGAACCGTCCGTGTTTTGTCATTCCCCAAAAGTCAACATCCCTTGTATCCATCTCATCAAAGATTCTCTGAAACGGATAAAACGGACCGAACACAGTATCGTTCAGGAGAATCAACTCGTCATAGTCCCCAAGCTTGTCCCACCCGATATACTCCATCCCTGTCTTATATGCCCATGCGTCAAAGCCTTCATTCGCTCTGACCACGATATCTTCAGTAAGCCCCGCAAGCGACGCCCGTCCTTCATCACTAAGCAAACCGTTGCAAACTACAACAAGCTTGTCACAAACCTTAAGTAACTCTCGCAACATGTAAATTACATAGCTGTCAACTATGCCATCCTTATCATATATCACATATACAGCGGCTCTCTTAATGTCCATATATAAATATTTCCCTCGTCATTGCGAACCGTCCTAACCCCTCGTCATTGCGAACCGTCCGCAGACGGTGTGGCAATCCACAATTTCTCATTTTTTATTTCTCATTTGCCGACGCTTCACCTTCATCCTTGACACTCTCTACCATTGTATGCTGAGTCAGCTTCATCAAATTGTATTCAAGCTGCGATATCTTTGCCGAAAGTAAAAAGTTCTTTACAAGCACAATTGCAATGATACCCAGAAATACCAGGTTGGCGGGAGATTCAAATCCTATCAACCCGGACACGCTCATTACAAGCTGCGGGAAGACACTCATTACAAGAAACAAGGCTGAAAGTAAAAACCAAAACACCCCGTCCCTTATTTGAAATTTCGATTTCCTGATCTTCAGGACAACAGCCAAAAGCATCAATATGGAAGCAACAATTAGTAGAATTCTCAAATCTAAACTCACTTGGTGACTCCTTTCTTTCCTGGAATTTGTTTCTTTATAGTATAGGAACTACAGCAAAATTACTAATCATCAGACGCCTCTCTCTTTCTAAACCACATCACCACCAGTATCGAAAAACACATTCTGGTCATATATCCCATCGACTTGAAAATGGTAAAATAACTGGTGCCATACTCACGATCATCCATCGTTACTTGTATTTCTTTTATTTTCACACCGTTTCGCGCAAGATATGCAAGCGTATCCGGCTCCGGTTCGTAGTTAATGTTCTTCGCAAACTCATGCAAGAGCTTTTTGTTATACAACCGCATACCGGAAGTCGGATCGGTTATTTTGATTTTTGCCGTCAGACGCATCGCCGCTCTTACCAGACCGCTGCCCATTGTCCGTAGCGAAAAAGGCCTTTTTTTAGTAATAAACCTCGAACCTATAACTATATCATGCCCTTTTTGGCTCTCCTCCAGCAAATCCTTTATATGCTCAGCCCTGTGCTGACCGTCACCATCAAATTGAAACGCATAATCATAATCGTTCACGGCTGCGTAAATCAGCCCTGTTTGAACCGCATACGCAAGACCGACATTAAATGGCATATCGATAAGTCTGCAATGAGGGTTATCTCTGCACAACCCGGCAGTATTATCTGTAGAACCATCACTGATAACTAAGATATCTACATCGGGAGCAAACTCACAAAGATCCTCAATAACCTTAGTGATACTAAGCTCCTCATTATACGCCGGTATAACCGCAAGAATTTTCATCGTATCTCCTATAATGAAGACAGTGAACCTGTCCCCTTGTCTTCATCCTTCTCAAAAAAGTAAATATACACAAAATATCCGCCTGCTGCCAGCAATGTCATCACAAGCATATCAGCATTCATTGCTGCGAAGCTCTCGGAAACCGTTGCGTCCTTATGCAGGAAATAGAGGATAAAAAACAACATCATATTTGCTGCAAATATCGTATTCGCAACAATCCTATGCGTATGCTTGACCCCCAAAGCAATCAGGCAATAGAGCAGCAGGATATTAAAATAAGACCCTTGATACAATATTGCCTGAGTATTTGCAAGTATCGGCCAAACCGTAAACGATAAAATGGTAAATAAGAGTACAATACGGTTATTATAACTCATCTGTTCTTTCTTAAAGCAATAACGATATATAAAGTAAAGTATTGCAATTATCAGGAATATATTCAAAATAAGTGCAGTTGCAACAGGCTTGGCAAATACAAATAAACGCAGATTCGCAAGACTTGTGTACTCCCACATATCATGTACAAACATATCAAGGATATTTATTAGCTTGGCTGAAAAAATCTCATTTATCGGAGTTCCCATATAATAATCCGATACAGCTTCACCAAGAGAAAGATATCCTGTATCGTATCCCGCAAACAACACTATAAGGAGTTTGTTTCCCGTAGAATCTACAGATATGGTAAATAAATGCCATGGAAGGTAGACAATAAAAAATGCTCCAAAAACATACAATAGGTCTCTGTAGTTATACTTGAATCTCTTTTCACAAAAGAGCAAGGCAAGTCCCAGTGCAATAAATGAAAACATAGCACCACCGTGCGTTAAGATTGCCATTGCGGATGCTATACCAATCAGAACAGCAGTAACCGATGCTTTTGCAGTATTTTTCTTATAATCAGAAAGTTCAAGTATGAGTAAAAATACCAAGCAGAAATAAACTGTTGTAGAAAATTTGGGCCATAGATAAACGGAGTTTATAATGAATACTCCCGAAAACACAGCACATGACATAATAAAGCAACGTATACGTTTTGAGAAGGAAAAGAAATCACATAAGTAATACAACGCCGGAATCCACAATAACTGGACATACATTCCGACAAATTGATGGAAAAACGAATGATTCGCAACAAAAATATTCAACCTGTATAAAAGCAGTGTAATAGTTGTTGCCAACGGCGGTCTGTCCGTAATCATCCAGTAACCGTCAATACTGTAATCTCTGCCACCGTTATAGAACTCTTCAAACCCGAAACGCGGAATAATATTATCAGATGGCAGCGTCCAGGTAAAGCGGTTGTTCGCTATAGAGGATATATCGCCGGATGAATTATAAAGAAGCAGGAGCCCCGAGTAGAAACACCCGACCAAAAAACAAAGTGTAAGAGGTCGTATGAACAAAGGGTCGCAAAAATATTCCTTTAGTGATTTAAACTTATAAATTATCCAAATAAAACATGAACCTAATATTATAACAGAGCATACTCTACCAACGATATGATTTAAATAAAAAAACCAAAGCACAATAAAAGCCAGCAGCGAGCTCAGCATGATTGTCACTAAAAGCAAGTATTTTCGCTTAACAAGCTCTCTCTTTACAAGCTGTACGGATGCTAAAAACCCCGGCAGTAAAAACAACAATAAATAACTAAAGCTTGCCGGAATTGCTGCAAACGCTTGAATCCCCGACGATATATTGATTGACGAATCGCTTAATACACGCATTAATAAATTAACAACAGCAGAAAACGCAGCCGTAACAACTATAATAAGCAAGCAAACAAAAGAAAAACGAACATCGGTCTGCATGTTTCTAAAAATCGCCTTCAAACTTTTTTGCCTCCTTTTTTAAATGCCCAATATTTATTAACCAGGAAGTTTATCGGTATCGTAAACACCAGGCAAATCAATGGAGCCACCACTGTAGAAATTCCTATCCACTCCACTTGAATATGAAGCAAGATTATTGTCAATAATAAACTGCCGCCGTAAGCAACATATGATTTCCCGAGTATTTTCAAAGGTTTTTCCGTAGAATCCTTAAAAACAAGTTTTCTGTTCCAAAAAACCGAGTTTAACACACCGACTATCCAACCAACCGCATTACCGACTTGATATAAAGCCGGATTTATCAATATAAACAAATAATAGAAAGCTAAGGCAACAACAGTGTTTAATAAACCCACCATACCAAATTTAATAAACTGAATCAAGAAAGTTTTAAAATCAGCAGCATTCTCAATCCCCATTCTTTTTAAAATACTTTTAATGTCATCAAACTCCTAATCCTGTAAAATCCACTTCTCAAACGTCATAGCGTCAATAGGAACATTCCTCCCTGGAGGTGTGTCCCCTTGACACGCAAGACACCCATACAACTTCCCGGAATCAAAAACGGTATCCCCACTCTCAATCCTCAAAGCAAGCTCCGGCCACTCTTCAAACTCAATAGCTACCTTATATCTCTCCGCGATAAAAGACGCCATTTCAAACAAACTGTAGTTCTCGCCACCGATATTAAACACATCATTTTCACACTTTAAAGACAACGCCCCAAGTAGCATCGTTTCACACAAATCTTCAATATAAGTCAATGTACGCCTTACACTACCGTTACCATAGAGTGTAATATTCTCACCGCTCTTAGCACGCTCAAGCATAAACTCCGCCGTTCCATATGAAGAAGCACCCGGGACAAGAGTACCATACGGTACACATACTCTGAAGATACAATATCTTACGCCAAAAGCCGCTGCATACATACTCAGATACTGCTCACATGCGAATTTATTGATGGCATATACAGTCTTAAACTCCTTCTCGGAATCTTCACTGAGCAAACCTTCTTTGCCTTTGTATACAAGCCGGCTGGAAGGAAAAATAATTTTCGCCCGTGATTGCTGCTTCCTGTACTCTGAAAGCAGGTTTAACAAGCTTTTCTCATTAACATCGATAAACATATCATAATTATCAAAACTAACGGCAGTTCCTGTTTTTCCCGCAAAAAAGAAAATTAAATCAACATCCAAATCCACATCAGTAAACGAAGCTTCATCTAAGATATTAATCTGCTTGTAATTCGCAGCACCATCATCATGCGTACTCTGACAATCATACAACGCTACCGCCTCCACATCCTTACACTCACTAAGAACATGTATCATATTCCTCGCTATATAACTGTTTGCACCAATGATGATTGCGCTCTTTTTCATACGGATTTTTCCTTAAACTCATTTACTAGTAGTGCCTGACGTATTATATTTGCATAACTTTTTTCTCTCGTCCTGTCACTATCAATGCATTGTCTGAACCATGCAATGGATTTGCCGAATGAATCATCAACCGGTAGATAAAGTATCTCTTCCTTGTTGCCACTTTTAATTTTAGCTTCCGGAACGAAGCCGTCAGGAGCGGTCAGTATTCTGCCGGTAGTGAGCAGACCTGTACTTCCCCATATTTCCAAATCGCATCTATAGCTGTTATCCATCCCAAACGCAACCTGCACCGTGGTGCCGCTGTCATCAATCAAAGCAGCCGAACCATATATATCAACGTCAAACCCATCGATGTAACTCATGTTCGCATATACGATTTTCGCACCGCTTCCCAACAACATTGATGCATATTTGATTGTATACCCTCCGGCATCATATAAAGCCCCACCGCCCAGGCTCTTGTTGTATCTGAAATCGTTAGCCTCCCGCCGCGGAAAGCCGAATGTGATTCTATATAGCCGGATATCTCCAAGCATCCCTTCCTTTACCAGAGAGCTAATCTTTTCAAGTTGATTGTGAAACGCGAACATGTAATTCTCATGCAATGCTAAGGAGCGTTCCGATGCCATAGAGACAAGCTCTTTTGTCTGCGCCGCTTCAAGCGTTGCCGGTTTTTCCAATAACACATGCTTACCGTTTTCTAATGCTCGTCTGCACCATTTGTAATGCAATGCCGGAGGCAGGGGTATATAAATTGCATCTATGTTTTCAGATGTTACTATAGCCTCATAGCTATCGTAGATATCACCGCCGTAATTATCCGTAAAAATCTTTGCCTTTTCTCTTTCATTGTCAAGAATACTTTTTTTCGTTTGCAAATCCATGCCATCATCTTCATCAACAAAATACTCATCCGCTCCCGGCACGGCAACACCTGCAAAAACAAACTCTTCATTTTTGACCAGTGCCGGCATAAATCTTCTAAGCGCAATTTCCGATGGGCATATAATTCCGATTCGTATCATTGTTTTCTCCCTTTATTACCCAACTCACGGGCGACCGGGGCGGTCGCCCCTACATAGATTTCACAGTTTTTCGCAATCGTCTGATATTGTCATATCTTTAACAGTGACAACAAGTTTCGTAACTGTATATTAAGACAGTTATTTACCTGTATCAAATAATTCAAAGTACCGTAGTTCGCCCAAGAATAACCTTGCGGTACATTAACAAGCACTTCTTCCGGCACTTCAATTATTACATTGCGGTTTTGCTCATGATAAAACCTGCCGCCTTCTTCAGAAAGAATTACATCTGTTTTTACACTACTTCTCACATCCAGTTGCCTTCTGAATACTTTCTCAACTTCGTCATCATCGGCTGCAATATGTGTCGGCTCCCATTGTATGCACGGCCCGAGTTCAAGACGATCAAAACTGCCGATTTCCGGCTTGCCGCGCACTAAAAATACGGTGCCTGCTGTTGTCTTTTTGATTATCAATCCGAATGTAGCGATATCGATTGCTTTAAACAACGGTTGTGTCCAGCTTTGAACCTCCCTGCCGGAGATCTCAATATCGTAATACCTGACCATAAAGTTCGCCTTTTTACGACCTGTAATGCCATACTCATCAACATCCCAATCAACAAGCTGATTAAGAGGAATGCTTGAAATGCGTACATCTTGAAACATTTTATAGTTATTCAGTTCATAATATATCCCGGAAAGAGTCTCACTTTGCTCACTATGGAAAATAGACTTGAACAGGTCAACATCTGTGAATTTCTTTTCAATATGACCCAATTCACTTTCCGTCAATTTCATTGTTACCAGAGGAATCCCGGATATAACTGTTCTTGCGTCCATATTAACAAGATTGTCGATTTCCATCAGTTTTTTGATTTGCCCCAATGTCATCCATTTGAATCCGGGATAAATCTCGATATCCTCTTCGACATATATGATTATATTGCGATTGCGCTTTTTATAGAAACGTGATGCCTGCTCGGACTGGATTTGATCATAAATAATCTGATGATCGGATGCATTTTCAAAATACGAAAAGTAAGTTGGCAGACGACCTCCATGCGCTCTTAGGAAGTTACTTTTTGTTGCTTGGATGGTCGGTGATATCTGCACATAATTTACATTGCCCGGCTCTATCTTTGCCTGCATAAGGAAGTTGAGTACGCCATCAATCTCCTTGCAGATAATACCGAGATATCCGATTTCCGGTTGTATAATCACAGGCTGCTCGTATACAAACCGGTTATTATGAAAAAATCGCATACCTGTTATGGAAAAAAAGCTGCGTCTGATGTTGAGGATTTCACCGTTATAATCATCATAAAACCAAAATTTACTATCATGAATACTGCACTCATCTATACGGACAAATGTAGTCTTTTTTATCTCTTCAATCCATTGCAGAATATCCTGAACAGAATGAACATTCCCCTCAAGATTCCCCCACGACTCAATAATTTTTACTATCTTATCTTTCAAAAAACAACTCACCCCCCAGTGTCAACGGGGACATTCCTCCCCGGAGGCGTAACCCCTTGACACGTCAACCCAGTGTCAACGGGGACATTCCTCCCTGGAGGTGTGTCCCCTTGACACGTTTCCGTTGTTGAATCCTTTATCACATACTGCGGCGACTTATTCAAACTGATATACGCCCTACCCAAGTATTCCCCTATAACACCTAACATAATCATTAATATCCCGCCGATAAAAAGCACCATAGACGCCAGAGCGCTATACCCCGCAGGCATGTCCGGATTAATTATCCTGTCGATTACTGTATAAATAATAACTGCAAAACCGATAATAGAGCAAATAAAACCAAGCACTGTCGCGATACGAAGCGGCTTAACGGAAAATGACGTAAAGCCGTTTAGCCATAACGAAAAAAGTTTGCTTATAGTGTAACCGGATTCACCTTCTATTCGATAATCATGTTTAATATCTACATTTGCGCAGTTGGTTGTTGTACGGAAAATCAATCCGGCAATGTATGGATATGGGTTATCGTATTCTATCATACTTTTTGCAACATAACGTTTCATTGCATAATAACTCGTAACATCGATGTGCTTCGGTTTTCCGATTAATGACTCTGACATTAGCTTATTTATATATGTACCAAATTTCCGAAAACCGCTGTCACGCCTTTCAAGATACCTTCCGAAAACAACATCATAACCCTCATTAATCTTATCAATCAGAACAAGTGCTCCGATTGCAGGCGTTTGCCCATCGTCATCCAATGAGATGATAATTTCACCGCTTGCTTTTTTATACCCTGCCATCAAAGCGGCATATTGCCCGAAATTTTTGGACAAACGGTATCCTTTAATCTTGTTGTCTTCTACCGAAAGTCTTGTTATGACGCTCCAAACATCATCGGGAGAATTATCGTTGATAAGGATTATTTCATAATCCATCTCCTCAGACCGTGTTCCGATAACACTCTTTATATCACTGACAACCCCTTCGATAGTCGTCTCCGATTTATAACAAGGTATTACAAACGAAACCTTAGCCATCATCATCACACTCCTTCCAACCAACAATTTTACCACACATAGCACAAATTAAGCAAGATTCATGGTTTCAGAAGACAGCGGGGACGGTTCATTTGTCTTTAGCCCTTGGGTAAAGATAGATGGACCGTCCCCCTGTCTTCACCCAACAAACTCTATCAATTTCGCCATATTCTTGTCACGCTCAAAATGCTCAAAGTAGTATTTCTTCGCCGACTTCCCCATCACTTCCCGTTCTTTTTCACTCGCTTCATAAAGCTTAACCACCGCGTTTGCAAGACCGTCCGAATCTTCAGCATCAACAATATAACCCGCTCCCGACTCCTGCACTATCTGCTGTATCTCACCATCCATTGCAAGTACCAGAGGACGCCCGGCAGCGTAATATGAAAATACTTTTGCAGGCAATGTACAATCAAGCAGTTCGGTTTTGCTAAGGCACGCAAAAAGTCCGTCAGCTATATGCGTGTATTTTGGAATGTCTTCCATAGGCACGCGCCCGATAAACTCAAAAACACCGGACAGGTTTTCTTTTTCCACGTCACCTTCCAGCCACGTCCTTGACATACCGTCTCCGACAATAATCCATTTTATATCATCATACCCTTTGCTCTTTAGTTTTTTTGCCGCGGCTATTACCGTTTCAAATGATTGTGCGGGACTGAGATTTCCTGTAAAGACCATATTAAATGTGCCTGAAAAACGATTTGTCAACACTTCATCAACAAGCTGCGCTTCAAATATTTTTTCACAGAACTGTGGTATGTATATGACCTTGCTTTCGTCTTTACCGATGCGGTCAATAAGAATTTCGCGTAGTTTCTTTGAATTTGCTATAAGCTTGTCTGTTTTACGGTAATGCCAGTTAGATACCCGCAAAGCGATAGCTCTGAGCAGCTTATTCTTCACCTTCAGCACCGAATAAAGATTCTCCGGCCAAAGATCAAGTACATACATTGTTGTTTCTATCTTTTTCAGTCTGCCTAAAACTATCCCCGTATATGACATCAATACAGGTGATGTGTTAAACAAAAATATCTTGTCATATCTCTGCCTTAATAAATAAGGCAGAGAAAAAACACTGCTGACAGGAAATGATATGTAATTCAAGAAAATCCTGATGTTTGAATTATTTCCCCGCTTTATCTCAAAACACCTGCGGATTTTTACCCCGTTTTTATTTTGGCGCCTGTTTTTTGTAATACCGTAACCATCAAAAAATTGCCCTGTCGGATAATTAGGAATCCCGCAGAGCACCTCAACATCATACCCCTTCTCAACTAAGCCATCGCAAATATCATTTATTCTAAATGACTCCGGCCAGAAATGCTGGCTGACAATAAGTATCCGTTTTTGCATATCTCCCGTCTTAGTCACAAAATCTCACCTTTTAGCCGGTAATACTCATCTTGTAATGCTTATAAAGCTCACTATGATTCTCTATCCAGTCTTTCATATCTTCAAGCTGCTTCGGATAATCATGTACAACAAAATCAAAATCAGTTCTTGTGTTGATAAGCGTTTTATCAGTGACAAAGCCATCATAAGCCTCTATCTCTACATCTACTTTGCCGAAGATTTTTTTAAACAAAATTAACAGGCTATACTTATCTATCGATTTATCCGGCACAAGATGATATAACCCGGTCAGGTCTTGTTTGATTGCGGCATCAACAGCTCTTGCCAGTTCAATCGTTGTAAGCCCCGTCCACATTGCTTTGGAATAACCTCGGATGATGCCGCTTTGACTCATAAACCAGTTGAATAATCCGATGCCTTTAGCATTTCTGTCAGGTCCTATAATTGACATACGAAATGTCAGATTCTTATCATTGACTATCTCACCCAGAGCTTTTGTGCGGTCATAAACTGTTTCACCATCAGGAACATCTGTCTCTTTATATCCGCCGCGTGAACCTGAAAATACACAGTCAGTTGATAGATGGATGATTTTTGTTTTGGTATTTCGATACTTAAATTCAAGAAAATGAGGTAAATATGAGTTCAGTAAAATAGCAATATCAGGTCTTGCTTCGGAGTCCTTCACAAGAGTTCCCAGGCAATTGAAAACTACATCGGGGACAACAGTATCAAGCCATTTGGTCAGAGCCGGAAAATCCGTCGCATCCAGTGCTTTGCTTTTACCGGTATCCGGTGCGTCCAGAGACATAAAAAATACGTCATACCCCAACTCGCTAAGGTATGTGACTGCGACATTTCCTGCCATACCGGTTCCGCCGAGGATTGCTATGCGTTTCATGTACGTTTTCTCCAAACCCGCTCGATAATTATTTCTGTATATCCCTGTATAATCTTTATTACTTTTGCCGATACATTAGTATCTTGGTAGTCCGGTACATCTGCATTACCTGAATCCATCAGTGAAACTGCCAGATCCACAGTGCTTAAAATCGTCTTTGCGCTTATACCGCCTATCACAAAGCTACCTTTGTCAACCGCTTCAGGACGTTCCGTGCTTGTCCGTATCGACACTGCCGGGAAACGCAATATACTTGATTCTTCCGCAAGAGTCCCGCTGTCGGATATAACGCAAAATGCAGCCTTTTGTAATGCTATGTAATCATTAAAACCAAATGGTGTAAGCTTTCTAACAAGTGGATGAAACTCAATGCCCCGCTGCTTGATAAACTTCTCACTACGCGGATGCAGTGAATATATAATCGGCAACCCGTACTGCTCCGCCAGCATATTTACAGCATTCATCAGGTCAGCGAAGTTGGCTTCAATATCAATATTCTCTTCGCGGTGTGCCGAGAGCAGAAAATACTTTTTCCGTTCAAGCTGCAGTCTTTCGAGTACATCTGTCGGTCGTCCTGCGCTTGCATTTATGACTTCAGGCATTGGCGAGCCTGTAACAAACACATATTCAGGCTTAATGTTTTCTGCCAATAAATAGCGGCGCGCATGCTCCGTATATGCCAGATTAACATCGCTTGTATGATCGACAATGCGGCGGTTCACTTCTTCGGGCAGATTTTCATCAAAACACCGGTTCCCCGCCTCCATATGAAAAATCGGAATCTTAAGACGTTTTGCCGATATTGCCGAAAGTGCCGAATTTGTATCCCCAAGAATCAATACAGCATCCGGTGCTATTTTCTCCAGCAGCTCATATGATTTAGATATGATGTTTCCAATCGATTCACCAAGATGCTCTCCCGGTGTATCCAGATAATAGTCAGGCTCAGGCAAATCGAGTCCTTCAAAGAAAACCTTGTTTAGTGAGTAGTCATAGTTTTGACCGGTGTGGACAAGAACATGCTCAAAGTGCTTATCAGCAAGCTTTATAACCTCAGACAGCTTTATAAGCTCAGGACGCGTACCCACAATAGTAGCCAGTTTCAATTTAGCCATTTTAATAACCCTCTCCTGCTTTACCTGTTCGCAGTGCTTCCTTCACATAGTCCAGCGACAACAGTAAGCCCTTGACCTCGTCACTATTCAAACGTAAGGTATTATGTGATGTATAATCGTCCATACTCTGCTCGGCAGGGTCTCCGGTCGTAAAATAATTCGCATAGTTTAAATCCCTTGCATCAATCGGAATCATATAGTAGCTGCCTAAATCGACTGCCTTAGACATTTCCTCACGTGTAAGAAGCGACTCATATACCTTCTCGCCGTGCCTTGTACCTATAATCCGCGTCTCTTTATCACCATCGAATATCTCGTTGACCGCTGCGGCTAAATCCGCTATCGTACACGCCGGTGACTTCTGAACAAACAACTCGCCGCCCTTTGCATTACTAAACGCAAATAAAACAAGGTCGATTGCATCATCAAGCGACATCATAAATCGTGTCATGTTCGGATCTGTTATGGTCAGTTCATTCCCGTTTTTTATCTGGTTTATAAAAAGAGGTATGACAGAACCTCTTGAACACATAACATTTCCATATCTGGTAACACATATCGTTGTTTTGGCTTTTCCGGGAGTTCGCGATTTTGAAACCGCGAGCTTTTCCATTAATGCCTTTGACATTCCCATTGCGTTAATAGGATAGACCGCTTTATCTGTTGATAGGCAAATAACCTTTTCTGCACCGCATTGAATCGCTGCTTCAAGAACATTTTCAGTGCCAAGGACATTTGTACGTACAGCTTCAAGCGGGAAAAATTCACAAGAAGGAACCTGCTTCAGTGCAGCCGCATGGAAAACGTAATCCACTCCGGACATAGCATCCTTGATACTCTCCGGCTGACGCACATCACCAACATAAAACTTGATTTTATCATTTGCATACAGGTTGCGCATATCATCCTGCTTCTTCTCATCACGGCTGAATATGCGTATCTCACTCACATCCGAATCCAGAAACCGCCGCAGAACAGCATTCCCGAAAGACCCCGTCCCCCCGGTAATAAGTAAAGTTTTATCCTTAAGCACTTATAATCACCCCGCACATTATATTAGGTATACAATGGAAATGCAAGGAAAAAGACACGAGCCACGGGGACGGTTCATCTGTCTTCTTCAAAATTTATCTTGACAATGTTCAATATTCCGTATATACTCGCCAATATTGAACATCAGGGAGAAATAATTTCCATGGAAATCAAACATTTTGTTCCAATTTGCAGATATCTGCTCGATAATCCTCGTGCAACACAACGTGAACTGGCTGCAGCAACCAAGCTGTCACTTGGTCTTGTTAACAGCACTCTTAAAGAGTGCCTTGATGCCGGATTAATCGAATACAGTAAGACAGGGGACGGTTCTCTGTCTTGTTCTCCTGCCGGTAAGACAGAGAACCGTCCCCTGTCTTGCCTCACCAAAAAAGGGCAGACGCAGCTTAACAAATACAAAGTCAAGAATGCAATAATCCTCGCCGCCGGCTTCGGCTCCCGCTTTGTGCCGCTCACCTACGAAAAACCCAAGGGTTTGCTCAAAGTTTACGGACAGCCCATGATTGAAAGACAGATTGAGCAACTCATTGAAAAAGGCATCAATGAAATAATTATCGTAGTCGGTTACAAAAAAGAAAGCTTCGACTATCTGATTGACAAGTACGGTGTAAAGCTCGTATTTAACCCCGAGTATACAACAAAAAACAACCTCAGCAGCCTGTATTGTGCAAGAGAGTGGCTGGACAACTCATACCTTCTCATGTCAGATTTCTACATCGAAAAAAACATCTTCAATCTATATGAATCACGGAGCTGGTACTCATGCGTATTTATCGAAGATAACACAGGCGAATGGTACATAACTTCATCAGCATCAGACAAAATCGAAAGTATAAAAGTCGGCGGTGAAAACTCCTGGGCACTGATTGGACCGGCTTACTTCACATCCGACCTGTCCGCTGCATTTCGTTCCCACCTAAATAACTACTTTAACAGACCGGGAACAGGCGATTACTTCTGGGAGCAAATACTTATTGACAATATTAAAACCATGCCCATATACATGAACAAACAAACCGGCAACGTCCTTGAGTTTGAAAACCTAGAGGAACTGAGACTTTTCGACCACACATACAATGACACCTCAAACAGCGTTATCATGAAAGCCATAGCAAAAGTATTCAACTGTTCGGAAGACAAAATAAAAAATATCGAGCCGATAAAAATAGGAATGACAAATCACTCATTCATATTTACATATGACAGCATAAAATACATCATGCGCATCCCCGGAGAAGGCACCGACAAAATGATAGACCGGGAGAACGAGTTTCGGGTTTATGAAATCATTTCTAACCTAAACATCAGTGACGATGTTATATATATCGACCCGAAAACCGGCTATAAAGTTACAAAATACCTCGAAACCGCAAGAGTATGTGACCCGTTTGATATAAAGGATGTCAAAGCCTGCATGAAAAAGCTGAGAGAATTCCATAATATGAAGCTTAGTGTTGACCACACATTCGACATTTTTGAACGTATTGAATACTACGAAAGCCTCTGGCTTACTCCCGACTCATATTTCAGTGATTATAAAGAAATAAAAGACAATGTAATGAGCATGAAAAAGTTTATTGACTCCATCAGCAAAGACCGGGCTCTCACCCACATCGATGCTGTCCCCGACAACTTCCTCTTTGAAGAAACCGGAAAAGAACAAAGAATCCGCCTCATAGACTGGGAATACTCCGCCATGCAAGACCCGCACGTAGACATCGCCATGTTCGCAGTCTATGCAATGTATGACAGGGATCAGGTCGAAACATTGATAGATTGCTACTTCACGGAAGGCTGCTCCGAAGTAACCAGACGTAAAATCTACGCATACATAGCAATGTGCGGCATGCTCTGGAGCAACTGGTGCGAATACAAAAGCCACATGGGCGTAGAATTCGGTGAATACTCTTTGAGGCAGTATAGATTCGCCAAGGATTATTATAGAATTTTCAAAAATCAGGAGGAAGAAAAAGGTGAATAACGAAACAAACACACAAAAGTCAAACATCGACTGGATATCAATGATTGTCCCGCTTGTTGGAGTTTTGACATTAGCACTGCTATTCGCATTTGTCGAAGGAGCCGACAGAGTTCTCTTGATAATCAGAGGATTTCTGGGCGATGACATGGGAATCTATTATATCCTTATGGGATTGTTTGCACTGGGAGCGACTATGTACATAGCCTTCTCAAGATTCGGAAAAATCAAGCTGGGCACAATCGACGAAAACCCACAATACAGCTCATTTGCCTGGGGCTCAATGATCTTCACAGCCACAATGGCAGCAGACATTTTATTCTATTCCCTCAGCGAATGGGCGATGTATGCAAGCGAACCCCGCATATCGGAACTCGGCAGCACGCAAGTCTGGGCATCAACTTTCCCGCTGTTCCATTGGGGACCTATTGCATGGGCATTTTATATTGTACTGGCAGCAGCATTCGGGTTTATGCTGCACGTAAGAGGCAGAACCAAACAAAAATTCTCCGAAGCCTGCCGCCCGCTCTTCGGCAACAAGGTGGATGGAATCGTCGGCAGAATCATCGACACAGTAGCAATCTTCTCCCTCATCGCCGGAACAGCTACAACATTCTCGCTGGCGACCCCCTTGCTCGCAGGCGCATTCGCTCATGTTTTCGGAATTGCAACAAGTGCTGCACTGACTATATGCATATTACTGCTCATTGCTATTGTATATACAATTGCGGTATTGACAGGAATGGGAGGCATAGCACGATTAGCGAGGTTCTCGGTATACTTATTCTTTGCGTTTTTGTTTTACTTCTTATTCCTGGGTGGCGAAACCCGGTATATCCTGGAAACAGGAGTTGCCGCAATCGGAAACCTGGCACAAAACTTCATAGGACTAGCTACATATACCGACCCGCTTAGAGAACACTCCTTCGTTCAAGACTGGACAGTCTTCTTCTGGGCATACTGGATGGCATGGTGCATAGCGACACCGTTCTTCATAGGTATGATAAGCAAAGGCAGAACACTCAAAAACACGGTACTCGGCGCATATTTCTGGGGACTGGCGGGAACCTTCACTTCTTTTATTATCCTCGGAAACTACGGACTGTCACAGCAAATGAAATTTAACGCCAATCCCGGACAAGGATTTGACGCAGCAGGATCAATAGCTGCTTCCGATTGGGCACCCGAATCGATTTCAAGTATCATAATCGGGATTTTCGAAACTCTGCCATTACCTTCGGTCGCATTAACCATATTAGTAATAAACATGGTAATCTTTTATGCAACTACCTTCGACGCTTTGACAATGGTCGTCTCATGTTACTCACATAAAAAACTCGACCCCGGTCAGGAGCCAAGTAGAAAGGTTCGCGCATTTTGGGCTATTCTATTGATTATGTTTCCAATTGGTCTGATATTCTCTGACAGCGCATTGCAAAGCTTGCAAAGCGTGGCAATCATAGCTGCATTCCCGATAGGAATAGTCGTCTGCATAATAGTCGCAAGCTTCTTTAAGGATGCAGGCAGTTATTTGAAGGAACGAGAGTAGTACATCAGGGGAAAAAGTCTAATGGGTCTCGGGGAACAAAAGTCCAGCTCTCTTTCGCATTAGCGTCACCGACGATTTCCCACACCCCGTAATCACCGTATACACGCCCGTTTGGAGTTGTTGAGTTTAGCCCTTTTACATATATAATCCTTTTTGGAGAAGCGGGTGCCGCGCCATCGATAATGTCGAAATGTGATACCCCGAACTCCCCGTTCGGTAATCCTGCCGCCTCCAGTATGCTTGATGTAAAGTATTTGTTTGAAAGCGAAGTAGTAGTATCTAACGTCAATGCTCCGGTTGAGCCTTTTGGCTTAATAAGCAATGCTGTGGTTTCAGGATAACGCCATCTTAGTCCATGGTCACCGAGTATAATGATCGTACTGTTGTCATATACCCCGATTTCTTTCATCTTGTTGAAATAAAGGTTAAGCATTTCAAAACACGCATGGATGATGTCATACATATCCCCGCCGTACCTCATTTGTCCGCTTACTTCATCATAATGAAATCCCCAAGAACCCGGATCATTTCTGTCGCCGTAGGAATGAGGACCGTTTATATGCATAAACATAAAGAAATTTTCATCGCGATCCGCCGAAAACTCCGCTTCTTTAATATATCTGTAAAATCGCATATCGGAATATCTGCTGACGACAGGAATAAAAGTCGAGTCATCATTTTCGGCATCAAGGAAGAAGAAGGCATTACTAAAATCCGGACCGATGGTTGAAAGTTATGTGTTTTTCAGAAAATACGGTGATCACCTCCCAAGCGACAGACGTGTAGTCACCGGTATAAAATGCCTGAAGTGTATATTCAACCTGTCAGCCACAATTGTATTATCGGTCCTGCCTCTTATATTCTCATATTTGCCAAACGAGCATGTCCGGTCAAGAAAAAGGTTTGTGCTATACCCGTTATCTCTTAGAGTGTCGATCATTGTATGCCTGTCCCACGCCCTGTCAATGTACGTCCAGCCGCTTTCCCACGGCAGTATATGATGCTGTGTCAACATCGATGTCACTGATGCAACGGTATCGAAGTATTCTGAAGTATTGTCCTCGTAATAAGTAAAACCGGTAAAATACTCCCATAAATGCGGGTTTAGCTCTAATGCGTGCCGCACTAAAATAACATCAAATGTGTCAATCACAAAAACTACTATATTCTCATCGGAATTAAAGTTTACGGCGGCATTGTGTGTAAAATACACCGGCTCTTGATCATATCCTTCCGGCAATTCAGTCGTTAAGGCTGTAGAAACCAGTCCGGCGATTTGCATACCGGATAAAATAACCAATGAAAAGACAAACGCTTTCTCGTAATGAAAGCTCTTCTTTTTTATCTTAAAAAATATAAAAACACACAAAGGAATGAGTATAATCACAGCCCAGATAAACAAGTTGATGATATTACCGGCTGTTCGTTCGCTATAGTCCGTTTGGTGTCCCATGATGGCTTCCATGTTACCGTTTAAAAACAAGGTTTGAACGTATGCTGCAACAAGAGACCCCCACATCAATAGCATCGCATAATCAATCGCATCCTCTTTCAACAGCTTTACAATCAAAACCCATATGACCATCATAATCACGATAGCACTTATTATATATAAGAATGCAAACGTAAAAATCCCTAAAACAAATCTCGCGGCAACAACCAATATCCCGCAAAGCAAAAGTAAAATCAGACCTGTTATTAATTTCTTGTTCCATAAAAGTAACAGTATAAACGTAAATGCAAAGAATGAAAGAAAAAATACGCCCGATAACGGTGGCAGCAAAAATTTCCAGCTTACGGTAAAGTCCGCCGGATTGTGCAGGTACAAATCGAAAACTGTATAAATGAACACCAGAAACGGTAATGCAAACGATATTGACAGTATCGCTGCCATCTTCCATTTCGGTGGTAATAGTGACTTTAACTTACCCGGCATCTTGTTTTACTCAATAGCGCAATGCGCCACTTCCTTATGGTTTTAACGTTCATCTTTCAAACTTGCTTCTTCAGAGCTCGCCTGCCCGAAACCTGTCCGATATTATACAAATTTTCTGCTTGCATGTCAATTATCGCTGCAATGAGCAACGAAATCTCAAACATGCTACACTTCCGCTGTATTTAACGGCAACTCAAACATTTCCGCTTTCTTTTTATTGCACCAAAGCAATCTAAGGAGTAAGCATGAAACAGCAGCTCCCATGCTTACGATTATTACATAGTTTGCTCCCATCAACCCATATCTTGTCAGAAAAATATCGGCAGTTGAAAAACAAATTACCACACCGGCAACATTTCCGAAAAACAACCCTTTAATATCTCGTATCGCGGAAAATACAACATTCATAAACCATAACGAAGCAGTTAACCCTGCAATGACTGCTGCACCCGGCAACAGATGAGCATACAGGACAATGGAATCCTCAAAGAGAATACTCAAGCCCCAGCCGCCGAAAAAGTGGAAGAGAACAATAAAAATCACTGTTACCGCAATTATAAGAGCCGAAACAAATGCAAACACTCTAATAAACTTCGCTCTATCCCCTTCCTTTAAGTAAATTGTAAAAAGGTTTGCCAGAGGTGCAAAAAATACGGCTATACCAACCTGGATAATTATCGCCGGTGTTGTTACCGATGCATAAAGTCCAAGGTCTGCAGTGCTGTAAATTCTTTCTATTGAATATCTTGAATAGCTTACAATTATAACACTGCACAATAGCACAATCATCAAGGGAAAACACCGTTTCAGCAATGTCAGGGCTTTCTTTATTGAGAACGTAGAAAAACGGGTAAGTCTTCTTGTCTTTTGTACATCAAACAGCAGAACCACAGCCCATGAAATAACAGCCATTCCAACAATGGCAGACAGCAGGTCAAAGAACCGGAGCATTACTATAAATACAACCAGCATCGAAATCCCGCGGACTGCAAGTGAGATTCCAACATAGTCCATTCTCCAGTTTTTTTGAGCAATACCGTGAAGGACATCAACAAATGCCTCGTTGAGACGGAAAACCATATAACATAGGATAATAGTTCTTTGGATTGCTGAAAATCCGGCAACAAATACAAAAAACGCACACAATAAAATAGAAATCACACAAGTCATTAGACGTGACATCGCATACTCACTGTCGTTGTATTCGGTATTTATATCCGATACTTGAAAGTTCCGCATATTATATTGTGCCACAAGGTGAAAAAAATTTGTCATACTCATGGCGAGAGCAAGGTAGCCGGCATTTATATAGTCATAACCTGTGCTTGTACCGTTATAAGATAACCAAACAACAAAAATCGTCGTCAACCACTGGCAAGCAAAGTATACGAACACACCGAATGAGTTCCATATAGTGCTAATTATGAATTTGTGTTTTAATCCTTCAATTTCTTTAATAACCAATCACCTGCTATACTTTGCTCTTAAACGCTACCCTTGAACTCGAAAAAATAAACTGTTTTGGTATTATACACAACAAGTAACAACAATGCAACCAAAATGTTATTTTATGCAATATTTGCTTCGATTGTTCGCGCTATTGTTACATTTGGTAACAGTTTGGTTAATTTGCTTTTTGTTGGTTTTAACTGTATAATAAGGGACGTTGCCTTATGAGTATGGTGCATTACAGGCTTTGATTTACATATTACAAAGGAAAACGCATGGAAGAAAACAATGTCAGCATACAAGCGTCAGAAACGGTCAGCTATGATTCGTTGATGAAAAACAAAGCCCTCAATAAAAACAGGGCAGATTACAGCATTTCGCAAATTAAATATTTTATTGGTGATATAATGAAAACAACAGACGGTAGAAACCTGTCTGTTCTTGAAATCGGGTTTGGTGACGGAGCACGTTTCCGCGAGCTTAGCGGAATGTATCAAAATGCGCACTTCATCGGGCTTGAGGTGCGCAAAGAACCTGTTGAGAAAATGACCGGACTTGGTTATGATTGCCGGCTCGTCGAAACGGAAATGTTTGACAGCTTTTTCAACTCCGGGGAGAAGTTTGATATAATTTACGGATATGGTGTTTTACATCATATGTCAGACCCGTATAAATCACTGGAGTCGCTTATAAAGCTTCTGAAGCCGGGCGGAATAGTTGTATTTTTCGGTGAGCACCATAAATATGATTTACTCTCGCATACAAACGCAATTGTCAAAAGAAACTGGGTGTACGAAAAAAATGCGCTTATGGTCAAGCGCAAGTGCTTTAAAAAACTTTTTAAACAATATACAGCGGACTACCGCATTGAATACGACAATAACGGTTTTGTAATTTGCTTCAAACGATTTAACAAGCTTTACTGCAAGTTGAAAATGCAAAGAGTCCCGTTATGGAACTGCATGACTGTTTTCGCAAAGATTAACTAACTACTTGTAATATGGTAAAAAACAACATCCAGATCTATTTTATTTCTTTTTTCCAAAATAGGATAACACTCCGATAACCATTTTTCATATTGCTTAATATTATTTTCCTGTGACAAATATTCCATTCCCTTAAAAATCGATTTTACACTGTACGGGTCTATGTAATAAGTGCAGCTCCCAAGAACCTCGGGCATCGATGATGTATATGATGAAATTGAAGGTTTATTATATTGTGCCGCCTCCAGTATAGGCAACCCAAAGCCTTCGGACAATGAAGTGAATAACAGCACTGAGCAGTTTCTATACAAGCTATCCAATTCTTCATCATCGACATATCCGAACACACGGACCCATTTTTCAACAATGTCCTTGTTGATTTTTTTGTATCTGAGCAAATTATTCATTGTGCACCCTGTAATGCCGGTCACATACAGGTAATATTCATTATTGTCCGTTTCTTTGAACATACAAAACGCTTCAAGAGTGCGCAGCAGATTTTTTACAGCTCTGTTGCCGCTTACAAATAAAAAATACTTGTGCTCCGGTTTGTCCGGGTCATTTGATTCTCTTGGTTTAGGCGCCAGATAATGCGGTAGTATATTACCCTTAAATCCCTCATTTATAATCTCTTGTAATGAGTAATTTGAATCCGTAAATATGGTATTTATTTCACGCATGCCGCGTCTGATTGCAGGGGAATAAAAAAGAGTAATCATCAGCCAATGTATGGGCCTGTAGAGAAAGTAAAAATAAAACAGCAACCCTGTATAGAAGTAGCGAGATGTGTTTCCGAACTTGCTGAATAGATGCCGCATATCGTGTATAGTGGCAACGATTTTTACAGTCGGGTTTGTGTGCTTGATTTTTTTCAAGGATTTATAGTCTGCGAGTTTATACAACAACGGCAGAAAAAGTGTACTGTTTTCTTTTAGCTTGAGATTGTCCGATAATGCCTCTATAACTTGAGTTTTAAAGAATCCGCTGTTATATATCAATTCCGTAGCAGCGTTTTTCGGACTATAATCAGTTGGAAGCAACAGCACAAACTCATGCTCGGGATGGTTTCTTTTATTTAACTCAAGTAAAAGCGAATGAGTATAATTCAAACCGCCGTGAAACGGTTGGTTTTTAATCGGTACAGAGCTTGTGCAGTCTATATAAACCGTCTTCATTTTCTTCTCCAATTGTATATTATAAGTTTATATTTATTAATTCCTTAATTATCTTAACACATATCAAATAATTACCGCAAATATTTTATTAGATTTCATTGCGGTTGCATAGTCAATGTTAATATGATAGGATGAACGGTGCTAATCATGACCTGAAAGATGGGAAGAAAATGACAGCAAAAGAATTTTCAACAAAGGCATATACATACTTTTTCAGCGGCAACAAAATCATAAGCAGGATATCTATGGAAATCGCCTTATGTCTGACGATGGGAAGCCGGAGAAGGAACATCGAAAAAGTATTTTCAAGGATTGATAAGCATGGAATGCCTCTGTTTTCGCGCGTTGAGGTAGAAACTATCAACCGGTGTAACGGTAAATGCACATTCTGCCCGGTAAACAAAAATGACGACCCGCGTCCGCTAATACAAATGCCGGATGAGCTATTTGATAAAATTGTAAACGAGTTGCATGAAATGGACTTTTCAGGTCAGTTTTGCCTGTTTGCGAATAACGAACCATTCATGGACAAACGACTTGAAGCCTTTGCAAAAAAAGCAAGAGAGCTTTTACCAAACGCATATATAGAAATATTCTCAAACGGTACACTTATTAAGCTTGATAGATTTATTGAAATCATCCCGCACCTGGACCATCTTGTAATCGATAACTATAACGATAAGCTGAGATTCAACGAACCGACAAGAGCAATTCAAGCGTATCTGAAAAAAAATCCCGAACATAAATCAAAGGTGAGCATACGGATGCGCAGGGAGACAAATCTCCTAAGCTCAAGAGGAGGGCAAGCCCCTAACAACAGCAAAAGAAAAGCTCTGCCGTTATCATGCCTTCTTCCGTTTTATCATCTGTATATCCGCCCGGACGGTAAAATCGGATTATGCTGCGTAGACGCACTGTACAAACACACATTGGGGGATGCTTCCGTGCAAAGCCTGAAGGAGATATGGTTCTCTGAAACATACTCTAAAGTCAGGGAAATGATTAAACAAGGCAGGGACACAATGGATGTGTGTAAGTACTGTGACAGCTTTGGTAACTATATCGAAATGCACCGCAATGATAAAGAGTGGGTTACGTTCCACTCCTCGCAGAGCGATAACCGTGAAACATGATAAATACATTATATGATTAACGAAAAAGTAGTAAAAAATACTGTTTGGAACTCGATTGGCATGCTGACATACTTTGCATGCCAGTGGCTTGTTACGGTCGTTGTTGTATGGTTATCGGCAGACTACCGTAATCCCGGTAATTTGTGGCTGGCAATGAACATATCAAACATCCTGTTTGTTTTGGCAGCGTATAATAACAGATACTTTCAAGTTTCTGATATCAAAGGTGAATACAACGATAGTGAATATTTGTTAGCTCGCTTACTTACATGTGCGGGATCAATTTTGATTTGCACAGTTTTTGTTTTTATTGTAGATTATTCCGGTTTGCAGAGAGCCATTATAATATGTTATATGGTTTACCGTGCCGGCGAAGCGTTTGTTGACGTACTCTACGGGATTGACCAGAAAAACTGGCGCATGGACTATATCGGCATTTCGATGGTCATCCGCGGCGTCTCGACGCTTGCTGTATTTGCGCTGTTGACATGGCTTGTTGATTTATTGACCGCTGTTATAGGCATGGCGATAATCTCTTTATTGGTAAGTTTCTTGTTTGATATCCAAAAAACAAAAAAGCTTGCGCACTTTACAGCCTTTGCCTTCAAAAAAATCTTTTCCTTATTAAAACGGTGCTTCCCGTTGATGCTGGTTCTTTTGATAAGCACGGTCATCGTCACCTTTGCAAGATTTTCTATAGAAAGGATTTACGGAGAAGAAGCCTTGGGAATCTACGGAACAGCAGTTAATCTTACTATGTTTATACAAGTTTCAGCGTCCTTGTTATTCACCCCGCTTGTTAATCTGCTTTCGGAATCACTTAAAGAACTTAATAAAAGAAAGTTCTTCAAACTATTTACTGCAAGCTTCGCGGTTATTATAGGAATCACAGTTCTATTTACAGCAGGATTTTATTTAATCGGAGAATGGATACTTGGTATTTTATTTGAAGAATCAATAACCGCATACGCATACCTGATGACAGGTGCCTCCATAGCTGCCGGACTCACTGCAACTATGTGGTTTATGAATGTTGTATTTTCATCAGTGAGAGATATAAAAGGGATATTTGTATGCAACTTGATTGGTGTGATAATTTGCTTTGCAACAACAGAGCTGCTGCTAAAAAGATATGGACTGCAAGGCGCCAACTACGTAATGATCATCAGTCAGGGTGCAGCGGTGCTTTGCACATTCGTGAGATTGTTTTGGGTAATAAAAAGAAAACCCGAATTGTTCAGAGGGGATTCGTCCTGCGTCCTATAACGCTTGACATTTTATACGTCTCAATATAAAATTCGTATTCAGCGAAAAGACGTTTTCATACGTTTTTTAATGGTATTTTAGGAAGGTTTTATGTCCGGTAAAACAATTAAAACTCTTATTGTTATCCCGTCACTTGAGCCCGGTTCAAGGTTTTTAGAGCTATTGGAAAACTTGCAAGAAGGTTTGAAAAATCCGGAAAATTCAGACATTAAGGCAAACCTCCTAATTATAGATGATGGCAGCGGCGAGGAGTATCATAATATATTTGAAGTTGCGGAAAAGCAATATAACTGTATTGTATTACGGCATGCTGTCAATTTGGGGAAAGGGCGTGCACTTAAAACAGCGTTTAATTACTATCTCAATGAGTATCCCGACTACTGCGGGTTGGTAACTGCAGATTCAGACGGGCAACACGCTGCTAAAGATATCATAAAATGCATTAAAGAACTGCCCGGAAGCAATTCATTGATTTTAGGCTGCCGTGACTTCAGCAAAAAAGGTATCCCCGCAAAGAACATGTTAGGCAACAGGCTTACAAGAAATGTATTCAGCTTTCTCTGCGGTATAAAAGTATCAGACACTCAAACAGGACTGCGCGCCATGCCGACTGAGATTGTGAAGGAAATGATTACAGTACCCGGAGAACGGTTCGAATACGAGATGAATATGCTGATAGATTGCGGCAACAAAAAAACGAAAATAAAAGAAATATTAATCGACACAATTTACCTTGACAATAACAAAAGCTCGCACTTTAATCCGGTACTTGACTCAATCAGAATCTACAAAACATTTATAAAGTACATAATATCTGCTCTATCCTCCTTCTTGCTGGACATCGCCTTGTTTGCCGTAATAGTGTTTGTTACAAGAGAGTTATCATCTGCATACATCCTCATTTCTACAATTTCAGCAAGGATTATTTCGTCGTTTTATAACTACCTGATAAATAAAAATATTGTTTTCGCAGGAAATCAAGGACGCAATACGTTACTTAAATATTATGGTCTTGCTGTCAGTATAATGCTGGCTTCGGGAGTGTTGACAACACTACTGTTTAATATATCATTCTTTAACGAAATCGGTTCAAAGGTCCTGGTCGATACAGTATTGTTCCTTTGCAGTTACTATATACAGAAAAAGTGGATATTCTAGCAAAATGAAAGTTGGTTAGCCATGTACTTAGCGGTAATCTTTCTGATATTATTCATCATTTCCGTGGCATTGGCACTTTTGCTTAAGTATAGGTTTGAGCAAACATTAGCCATAACCTGTTTCGGTACTATTTTCCTTTTTTATCTGCTCGGCCTTGCAGGAATTATGTCTGCCGGTATCTATGTGGTAATCGCGGCATGCGTAATTGCTCTTGGATTATGTGCATGGGGTATAGTAAAGGGGTCGGTTAACAAAGACTTTTTGCTCGGAAGGATTTTCACACCCGGGTTTGTTGTCTTTTGTGTTTTCTATATATTCATCTGCTATGTGCATACAGGAAGAATCCTTTCATTTTGGGATGAGTTTTCCCATTGGGGTTTGGTTGTAAAGAACATGTACGTATTTGATGCCTTCGGAAACCATCCCGACGCCACTACACTCTTTAGGGGTTATCCCCCTTCGACCGCGTTGTTTCAGTACTTTTGGATGCAGTTTAATGAGTTTTACGAGCCCGATCTTTACAGAGCGTTTGGTGTTCTCAGCTTTTCCTTTGTGCTGCCGGTATTTAAAAATGTAAACTGGAATAACTTTAGAGTTACTCCATTCATTGCGCTGTTCATAGGGATGATTCCGATGTACCTGTACTATGACTACTACAGGGAAATTTATGTAGACGGGATTTTAGGAATTTTATTCGCCTATATACTATTTACTTACTTTACGGAAAAAAAATTCGATGCTTCCTTCTGCATCAATCTGGCGCTTGCTTCATTTGTTCTCACTCTTGTGAAAGCATCCGGTTTCGGACTTGCTTTAACCGCCGGGTTAATAATAATTTTAGACTATGCCGTTATGGCGCGCAAATCGGTAAAAGAAAAGCGGTTGGCTAAAATAGATGAGGATATAGCAGGTATCAGTAACGTTTCCGAAGAAAAGCAGACCATAAAAAGCCGTACAAAAATCTTTTTCACATCAAAAGCATTTTATATTCCGGCTATTGTCATTGTCTCCTCGGTCATAGCTAATCAATCCTGGAGTATATACCGGCAATTCACCAACACAGGCTTTGCATGGGGCGGCATCAGCGATCTCACTATACCCGCTGTTATGGAACTTCTTGCAGGCAGAGCAGACCCTGCTTATTATGCGATTATAGAACGATATATAACCGCTTTTTTCTCATACATAATTTATGTAGGTGAAACAGGTTATACATATCTACAGTGGACATTGATTTTTTCCTTGGTTTTATTCATTTGGCTGAGAAAGGTTGACCACCCTCTGCGAAGCAGATTAATCAATTGCGCCGCAGGAATGTTTATTGGCTGGGTTATCTATAATTTAACACTCATACTATTGTATGTATTCACATTCCCAACAGATGTCGCAAGTATTTTAGCTTCTTACAGCAGATATATAAATACATACTTTACGGCTGCGATTTGTTTATTCAGTATACTGTACATTTATTATGTCAATGAAAACAAGAAATTGAATAAAAGAATGAAGTTTATAAGAATGGTTGTCTTTTTTGTTGTTGCTGCATTCACTTTTTATTTTTGGCCCGTTGTAAACCTTCTCAAAAGTCCCGAACCCGGGGTGCGCGACAATGTCACTGTATACAGGCTTTCTTCACTCTCACTCGACTACCGGACCGACAGGGTGCATTATATACATATAGGTTCATCCGGCTTCGAACATTTTATTGCGTATTATGAGCTTACGCCGGTCAAGGGAGCCGAATGGCTTCATTGGAGTATAGGGTCAATACGTTCCGACGATGATGTTTGGACAACATACATTACACAGGATGAATGGGCGGATATGCTTAGAGACGGTTACACATACGTGTATCTCGAGCGCATTGATGAACTGTTCATTGAGGAATTCGGCGGGGTGTTTGAAGATACTTCGCAAATTCGTAATCGTTCATTATTCAAAGTAACGGAGAGGGACGGCCGTATTGTTCTTGTTTATGTCGAGTTGGAAGCATAAGAGTATACCACGGTAAAGGATTATCTTTTTAGAGGGCTTATGAATATATTATACACATGCGATGATAAATTCTGTGCATATACCGGAATTTCTATCACATCATTATTTGAAAACAACAAAGATTTAAGCGAAATCAATGTATTTATTGCCGGACAGGGCATAAGTGAAGAAAACAGCTTAAAACTGCAAAAGACTGCGGAAAAATACGGCAGAAAAATAATTATTCTTGATGCTGAAAAAATCGATAAATTCCTTGTAGAAAATAACGCCGTTAGCTATCACGAGAGCAAAGCCCCGTACTACAGGCTTTTTATTGACGAGCTGCTTCCTCAATCCATAGAAAGAATACTCTATATTGACAGCGATTCGGTTGTTACCGGAAGCTTGTCCGGGTTGGAATCTTTTATTTTTGAACCGGACAAAGTATGTGCTATGAAAAGGGATCCGGTTTTTGCCGAATACAAAATATCTATCGGCTTGAATGAAAATGATGTATACTACCATTCAGGTGTTATGCTTTTTGATCTGAATAACTGGAGAAGATTAAAATGCAGTGATTTGTTGATAAAAGAAATCAAAGAGGGGCGCGCAAGATACCGGCTGCCGGATCAGGACCTGCTCAGCAGAGCATTAAACAAAAACATCCAAACATTAGATTTAAAATACAATTTTCTAACACATATACCATATTTCGGGATAGATACATACAGAGCCGTCAGTGACGCGCATGATGAGACATATTATACTGTGCAGCAAATGCAGGAAGCGATGGATAACCCTGTAATTCTTCATTGCGTAAGAGGGTTTGTCGGCACACCCTGGGAGAAAGGGAACACAAATCCGTTCAAAGAGGAATGGACGAAATACAAAGAAATGTCGCTTTGGGTCGGGATAAAAGAAACCCCAAGCCGTACAGACAAACATATGGCTGTACAAAGATTATTGATAAAAATTCTCCCAAAAAAGCTCTATATCCCGTTCCATAAAATCTACTCAAAACGGAAGCATGCCGGGTTTGTAAATGAATCAAAGAAATGAATCTTCAATAAGGTATATGAAATTAATTAAACTGATAACTTTTTTAGTATTGATAGCAGCTTTTGTTCTAATGGTTTTTCTGTTTGGCGGGAGGAGATTGGGCAGATTATACCTTGATGTTCATGATGCCGTAAAATCAAGAATCGTAAGTATCTTTGAAAAACTGCCATATGATGAACACATCAAGCTGATGCATTTCGAGTATTTACGATTGACTCTCAGAAGTCATTATAACGGCGTTACAATCCTTAATGATGACAGGCTAATGCTCGATACATTGCCGTATAATCCCTATTTGCATGAGCGTGCCAATGCAATTGCCGTTCTTTCTGAGTTTTCCGAAGAAAACGGAGCACAGTTTTTATATGTGCGTGTGCCAAGTAAGATAAAAGATAATTCGTTAATTCCGTTTGCTTTTTCAGATAATACAATTATTGAGAGCTCGAGCAGACTAATGAATCTGATTGAAGATTTTGGTGTTGATGTTCTTGACTTACGTGCGGAAATGGTAAGAGAGGGAATCGATTTTACAACATCTTTTTTCAGAGGCGATCATCATTGGACTACCGATACAGCATTATGGGCATTTGGCACAATCAGTGAGTATATAAACAGAGTACACAGCTTTAATGTTGATGAAATGATGTGGAATCCCGAGCAGTTTCAACGCATAACAGTGGAGAACGTTTTTTTAGGCCAGGAATCAGAGGCTATAAATGCACTTGATAATTATGAAGACATAACATTCCTGATTCCAAGATTCCTTACAGATTTTACGATTACTGATTTAAGAGGTTATAACTATATGGTGCCTCTGGATTCCGGCAGTTTTCTCGATGTATTCACACCGATGCTGAACCGGGAGCATATAGAGTCGGCTGCGTATGGGGATTCAAACAGGTGGTTCAGTGGCTTTACCCGTTATGAAAATGCTTCGGCAAGTGAGAATAAAAGGGTATTGTTAATAATGGACTCAATGGGAATCCCGCTAGCAACATATTTCGCCAACGCGTTTACACACGTAGATAAGAGTTACATTGAGAGAAATGTAAATCACAGAATTTGGTATGCGATAGAGAACTATAATTATGACCTGGTGGTTTTTGTGTTGTCGGATGTTGTTGTTACTAACGAGAATATTCAATATTGGAATCAGGACAGGGTCTTTCTGGGTTCTCCATAAAGATGAAAATAAGCCGCCAATAAGGAAGCAGGAAATGTAAATATGATTTTTTCAAGCTTTGAATTTTTGTTCTTCTTTTTGCCTTTAGTATTACTTTTGTATTACTTAGTGTTTAGACGTAGTCCGGTATTACAGAACTTTGTGCTGCTGATAGCAAGCTTGTTGTTTTATGCATGGGGCGAGCCTTTATTTGTGTTTGCTATGATAGCGTGTATAATTGTCAACTGGGGCTTCGGATATCTTTGTTTAATAGCCCGAAGAGATGATAGTAAATATACGGGAATTGCCAAAAAACTGCTTAAACCCGCATTACTATTTACAGTCGCAGCAGATATCAGCTTGCTTACCGTCTTTAAGTATGCAGCGTTTTTTACGCATAACATAAATCAATTATTGTCATTTGAACTGTCAGTTCCGCAAATTGCGCTTCCTATAGGAATTTCGTTTTTTGTGTTTCAAGCGGTTTCATATACTGTCGATGTTTACAGAGGTACAGTAGCCCCTCAAAAGCGGCTCTCACTGGTAGCATTGTATATCTCACTTTTCCCGCAGCTTATGGCAGGACCGATAATCCGATACAGTACTATCGAGAAACAACTAACGAGCCGTACATTCAAATGGGACGACTTCTCCTCGGGATTTAGAAGGTTCATCATAGGACTCGGTAAGAAAGTGATTATTGCGGATGTTATCGCACAGGCGGCGGATATGGCATTCGGAGCAGATCCGTTAACAATGTCGGTAACTGCGGCATGGCTTGGTGCGGCAGCATTTGGCTTGCAAATTTTCTTCGATTTTTCCGGATACTCCGATATGGCTATAGGGCTTGGAAAGATGTTTGGATTCCACTTCTTGGAAAACTTCAACTTTCCGTACATTTCGCGTTCGATTTCCGAATTTTGGCGCAGATGGCACATTTCGCTCGGCGCATGGTTTAGGGATTATGTGTACTTTCCGATGGGCGGAAGCAAAGTAAAGAGCAAATGGAGATTGGTCTTTAATCTCTTCGTAGTGTGGGCACTGACGGGACTTTGGCACGGTGCGGCATGGACATTTGTGGTATGGGGGTTGTTTTTCTTCGTTTTGATTGCGTTTGAAAAGGTTACGGGTTTCGATAAACGGATTGAGCGTGTGCCGGTTTTAAGCAGCGTTTATATGCTTGCTTGCGTACTGGTCGGATGGGTACTCTTCAGGGCTGAGAGCGGAAGCCACGCATTCATTTACTTGCTTTCGATGGTTGGACTAAACGAAAATCCTGTTGCCGGATTTGATACATTAAGACTCAGCCTGGAGTTCGTTTTCACATGGGGTATCGGCGTAATCGCATGTATCCCGATTACAAAGGTTATTATGGCACAACGTTTCGCACAAGGCACTCCGGCAAAAATATTCCGGTGGGCGTATGCTGTGTTTGTTTTGATGCTTTCTATCGTTTTAATGTATGGAAGCGGTACTTCACCTTTTATCTACTTTGCGTTTTAAGGAGGGAAGGTAAATGAAAAGTATCACTGAACCACTGTCCTCTTACCATTTTACATCAATATGCAGTGTCTTAATCATCCAATTGTAACACTTAATAAAAATCCAGAATATGTTCATCCTGTACATTTGTTTTGCGATCCATACCGCTTTGCACCGCAATGTAAAGCGTCTGTAAGGACGCATTTTTATTTTCCGCCAGCCCGGGAAGTTCTCATCAAAAAAGGATTTTGCGCTCTTGCAAAACTCTCTTATATTTACATCGGGATTTTCTGCCGCTCTGTGTACATCTGCAATTCCAACGTGGATAAATGCAGCTATATCAAGCATTTTCATGTACGGCTCCGATATACCTTCTGCTTCAAATTTTTTCTTTAAATCAACCAAATCATTGCGGAACTTAGTTGCTTTTTCCACTGATGCCGATGTTTGAATCCCTTGCTCTTCATGCACCAGATAATGGTAAAGCACTGTTGGAAGCATTATATATCTCTTGACCTTGGGATAAACCGAAAGCATAAATATGCAATCCTCGTATACCGATACCGGATGCTCGGGGAATGTACAACCCGATAAAAAGCCGCGTTTAAACATTTTTCCCCATGGCGCAGTGAAGATAAACGCCATCTTTGTCACATTCTCCGGGGTAACATCAACAATTGTAATTTCCCGTACTTTTTGATCCTTTGAAAATTTCTTACCCGTGACATCAATGCGCTCGAAAGCAACACAGACAAAATCTGCTTTTGCAGCTAAAAGAGCTCTTTCACAATCCTCCAGAATGCCCGGCTCAACATAGTCATCAGCATCGGCAAACATTATATACTCGCCTTTAGCAAGCGAAAGACCAAGATTTCGCGCTCCGCTCGGTCCTCTGCCTTCTTGCAAATGTAATTGTACCTTCCCGGGATACTTTTGCGCATATCTTTCAATGATAGCATGAGTCGGGTCTTCAACTCTGTCCCCGCAGCACAAAATCTCAAAATCATCAGCAACCGTCTGTGCCAGCAAAGAATCCAAACACCGCTCAATATATTTATAGGAATGATAGACCGGTATAATTACACTGAACTTCACAATAATCATTATCCTCCGTCATTGCGAACCGTCCGCAGACGGTGTGGCAATCCATAATATTGTTAATTTGATCTTACCTTTTTGTGCGGTTGCACAAAGGTATGGATCGCCACGTCGCTTCGCTCCTCGCGATGACGAGGGATGTACACTGTTACCCCTGTCTCCTGCTTCTTACAATCTTTTTTATAAGATTCCATCCGGACTTTAAGCTGCGGTAACCGTCCCCCGGAGATCGAATCGCCTGTACCAGTTTCATACCTAAGTAACGCGGTCTCAAATGGTAACGCCTTGTATAGTCATCGCAAAGAGCCAGCATTTCATCGGGACTCATTTCATCTGTTCTGTGCACGCAGTTATGGCTGCCGTCTTCTTTTACCCATTTTGAAAAATCCTCTGTCAGCAAGTAGCCATTGTCTTTTGCCCAGGTGTATGCCTCTGTCCCGGGATAAACGTACAAAGGATATATTTGAAATGAATCAACGTTGAGCTTTTTTGCGAACTTATAGTTCTCTTCTTGAATTTTCCGCGAATCGCCCGGCGTTCCGCACATTACATTCCCGTGAACCAGTATTCCCGCTCGCTTGGCATCTTTGGCAAAACGATAATACATCTGTGCATTACTGCCTTTGTTCATCAAATCCAGCACATGCTGGTTCGAACTCTCAAAACCTATGCCCACCAAACGGCATCCTGCTTTACGCATCAATTTTAGTGTTTCATAATCTACATCGGAACGTACATCACAGTACCACGACATCTTGATTTTTCGTTCAATCAACATATTACATATTTTCTTTGCCCGTTCAATGTCAGCGGTAAATGTGTCGTCTTCTATCCGTATTTCCTTAACGTCGGGAAGATTTTTCTTTACATATTCAAATTCCGCAACGACATTTTCAGCAGAACGTGTTCTGTAACGCCTGCTGTGAAAGGTTTGCGGATAAACACAATAAAAACATTGCTGCGGGCAGCCTCTGCCTGTAATTATTTGCAACATCGGGTATTTTGCAGTACCTAAAAAGTAGTTTCGATAGGTCAGATGCTTTTTATATACTTCGGAAACAAAAGGCAGTTCATCAAGATTCTCTATTTTTTCCCGAGGCTTTGTGCGGCTAATCACTCCGTTTTGCTGCAATGCAAGACCTGCGACATCGTCTATGGGACTTCCTGCTGCAAGCGCATCGGCTAAATCACGGATAGTGTAATCATATTCTCCGATAGCTATGGCATCAATCGAAGCGGAGAGTTCCAATGTTTCCTCAGGCAGAGCTGACGGGTGTGTTCCCACTAATATCGCAAAACACTCCGGCAGTTCTTTTTTTATCTTCTCCGTGGAGTTTACATCACTGTAAATTGAAGGCGTACTGGTATCAACTACCACCAGCTCCGGTTTAAAACCTTTAACTCTCTCCAGCACATCATCCATAGACAAGTCATCTGCCGGAGCATCAATAATAATGACCTCATGTCCTGCTTTTTCTGTAGACCCGGCGGCATATGCAAGCCAAATCGGCAAATATATCGTACCGGACGCATGAGGAACGGCAGGACTACGCGAAGTCCTTGAAAAACGACCCTTAAACGGGGGATTAATAAATGCTGCTTTCATATTTGTTTAAATCCTTATTAACTAATTGAGCTACTCTCCTGCCCCGCCGTAGCTTTGACCGGGACTTAGTCTTATATTTGAATAAAATAATATTTCGGAGACTGTAACGAATTGGAACCCTCTACGAGTCAGGTCAATAATTATTCGATTTGTATCCGCCACCACAAAACTTAATTTGTCATGCAGAAGAACTATATCACCGGAACCGGCATTATTGATTACACGAGTAGCCATTGCACCCGGATATACGCCATCCCACTCAGAGTTGAGTGTCCAGTTTATTATTGGCAGTCCTTGCTCAGTGGCTATATCTATCACATTTGAATTATATCTTCCGTATGTTGGTCTATATGTTGCGGGCCTGATTCCGGTAATTGACTGTATAAGATTGCTGGTTCTGGTAATCTCATTGCGCACCGTTTGACGTGGTACTGTTGTCAGGTCTTCGTGAGTCCAACCGTGATTGCCTATCTCAGAGCGCAAATTGAATGTCCTTAAAACTGTAGCTCTGTCTTCTGCTGCCAGGCTGCCGGTTATATAGAATGTTGCTGCCGCATTATGCCTTGCAAGTACATCAAGCACCCGATTGGTAACATCCGTCGGACCGTCGTCAAATGTGAGTGCTATCATTCGTCCGGACGGGTCTACGGCATTACCCGGAGCAATATTGAATGTACCGCAGAATTCGGCAAACTCGGCAGATCTGATAAATCCGGCATAAATGCTAAATCTGGAAGCTCCGCTGTATAGCTCGTTTTCTAATGTTTCTCTTTCCTGTGCGGTTGAGCTTCTGTTAAATAATGACATGTACAGCATGTCTGCAAATTCTCCGTTGCTTAAATTGCGCCCGTCCATTTCGGGACTGAATATCAAAGAATACGCAAGTGCAGCTCCGGGTACTCCCCTGGAAATGTCCAGACTCCATCTGATCAGACTATTCAGATCCGGAGTTCTGCCTAATGCTTCCCGGTACAAATGAGAAATAAACGCTTGAGCCGGTACGTCCGGTATTGGCGGCAAATCTACCGCGCTTATGCCAAACGTATTCACAAACCTGTTTAGCATGGCGACTGACTGTGCCCTGGTTGCATTGTTTTGGGGTGCTATATTGCCGTTTATTCCGGTTATAATCCGATAATGCACTGCCCATCGCATTGCTGTTGTCGCCCAACCTGATACCTGTCTTCTGTCCGGGAATGTACTCAGGGCATCTTCAGGAGCTGTTGTGTCCGCTCCGATATGTTCTGCATACCTATAAAGCATCGCGGCTATTTGCTCTCTGGTTATGTCAATGCTTGGTCTATATGTGTTGTCATTCAAAAAACCTGTTGTAACACCTGTGCTTGATGCCCAGCAAACGGCGCTTGCCGCCCAACCCGGTATCCTGTCGGAATCAGCAAAGGCTGAAGGACTCGCCGGAGGAGTTCCTGCCACGCGATGTATGAATGTAGCAAACTGTGCGCGGGTTACATTGTTGTCAGGTCCAAATGTTGATGGTGATGTCCCTGTAGTAATGCCGTTAACCCATGCCCATGAAACGTTGTCGTGGTGCCAGTTATGCGGCAGTACATCCGTAAACGGGTTTACTGACGGCGTTGCCCGCCAGTCAGCACTCGCCGACGGTGTCAATACGCCTAGCGACAGCACGAACACAAGAGTCAATACAACGACTCTCTTCAGTTTTCTCCCTATCCATCTTCTTTTCATACCGTTTCCTACCTATACTATATTTTTTACATGTTTAAGTATTAATCACATTATGAATCTGCATTATCAAACCTAAACGAGATTGTACCCCAGGCTCTGACCATCATTATAAAACATCTTAACTGTATCCAGTGACAATTCCGACAAGTCCATACCCACCATCGGCAGCTTCTTCAGGATATCATTTGTCACTGTGATAATATCAACCCCGCAGTCTTGAGCCTGAAATATATTCAAAAGCTCTCTTGTGCTCGCCCAGAGACTCTCAACGCCTGCAACGCTTCTGCATATCTCAACTGTTTCTTTCATAACCGGAATCGGATTAACACCGGTATCAGCAATTCTTCCGGCAAATACAGAAACATATGCACCGCTCCCGGGAGTAAATGATTGTACAACTTTTTCCACCTGACCAATTGTCAGAATTGCAGTGATATTTAGTTTATATCCCTCTGCGGACAATTCTCTTATAAGCCCTGTTGTTGACTCTCCCTTTGTGTTTGTAACAGGAAGTTTAATATAAATATTATCTCCCCAGCTTCCGATTTTCCTCGCTTCCTTAGCCATTGTCCCAAAGTCATCAGAAAACACTTCAAATGATAAAGGCAGGTCGGTTATCTCACCGGCTATCTCTTTGGCAAAAGCTTCATAATCAACGACTCCTGCTTTTTTCATAAGCGTCGGGTTAGTCGTAAAGCCACTGACATACCCCTTCTTATACTCTTCCCTCATGCCGTTTATATCCGCCCCGTCGGCAAATATCTTGATTTTAAAATCATCTCTGGTCATGTTTTATCCTTTCATTAAACCAATGCGTTAACCATCAAGTGCCACACTACTCCTTGCCAGCCTTCGGCATGTGGTGTTATGCGTTCATCGGAAACAACAGGGACAAGTACACATGCATCCGCATTTCTTTTTGTGTATCCGCCGTCTCTTGATACTATGCCTAATACTTTCGCTTGCCTTTCCATAGCAAGGTCGATTGCTTCTTTTATATTAAGCGAAGTATTTTCCGAACCGCCGCCTACGGATAGTATCAACAATGCATCATTATTATTAAGCTTTGATGTTTTAAGCCACTCCGTAAACGTAGTGTTCCATCCTTCATCATTTGTCCTTGCTGTCAGTTCTGCAACATTATCTGTCGGGGCATAGGTTTCAATTCCTGCGATTTTCCTGAAATCATTTACGGCGTGCGATGCGTTTGCAGCACTTCCACCCACTCCGAGTATAAAAAGCCTGCCATTTGATTTTCTTACGGCATCAAGAATTTCTATAGCCTTTACTATTTCATTTTTATCAATTGTCTTTACGATTTCATCTGTTTCGATCAGATATAACTCTGTGTAATTTTTATAACTCATTTTTCTCCATTCAACTCCTCAACAATTTGTAATGCAGCGTCATAAATGTCCGATGCATAACGGTCCGGTGTTTCTTTACCTGCCTTATCCCCAACATGTTTGTTTTTTACTTGTACTGTACGCATTCTCATTGCTTTCCCGCATGCCACATCCGTATCACGGTCACCTATAAACCAACAGTTCTCCGCGTCTAAAGTAAACTGCTCTATTGCATCTTCAAGAAACAGCGTGCCGGGTTTTCTGCATTTGCAATGCCCCGAATACCCTGCAACAACCCCATCCGGGTGATGATAACAATAGTAGTATTTTTTAATTCTAACATTGTTTTCATCTAAGTAATCCGATAAAACCCGCTCTACTGCCTGAATGTTATCCAATGGTATTTTACCTTTTGCATAACTTGGCTGATTGGAAACGACGAACAGAAAATAACCATAGTCACTTAATATCTTTAGTGCTTTTAACACTACCGGATATACACTATAATCTTCCACGTAATGTGGGGACTCATACTCCGCTGTTACCGGATTATATACAGGAGGATTAATAACCCCATCCCTGTCTAAGAAAACCGCTTTATTCAAACTAACACCTATCCTCTTGATTCTAAGTGACCATTAGTCCTCAACCTTATTCTCAACTCCTGCAGCCCCTCCGGCGATCCGATTTCATAAAAACGTTCAAAAACCTCAAAACCTAAGAGCTGCTTCTCATTCACCAACTTTACATATACATCCGCCAAATCAAGAAACTCATACTTCGGAAAACCGCTAAACGCTTCCTTGCGTAAGATTCCAAGCCCGTAGTCGATATGACGCATTTGGGCGGTTTTGTGTTTTTTACTGTAATCAACAAGTACACCGTTTTGAAAAACAACATTACTTACATCATACAAATCTTTATTTTCGTAAACTGTCATCAAACCTGTTTTTCCTGATTTTTTAAACGCATTTTCAACAGGCGCGTACGGTATATCCAGATAAGAATCACCGTATAGTACAAAAAACGCCTCCGGTAAATACTCTTCAATCTTTTTTATAGCACCGCCGGTACCAAGGAGTTTTTCACCATCGTATGAGTAAGTCAGATTCAAACCATACTCAGTACCGTTTCCCGCATACTTTTCAATCATTTCCCCAAGGTATCCGATACATAATATCACATTTTTAACACCTTGGTTTCTAAGCATGTTCAACTGCCAATGAATAAAAGGTTTTCCGGCTACATTAAGCATAGCTTTTGGGATATTCCCTGTGACCTGCTGCATTCTGGTAGCAAGTCCGCCTGATAAAATGAGCACCGGTAACACTACTGTACCACCACCTTAGTACCTTCAAAATCAAACTTGAACCTGACTTCCTCAAGTCCTGCATTCATTAGAGTGTGTCTAAGCTTCATTTTATTTTCCGTATAAAACATCAGAAACCCGCCTCCGCCTGCACCGATCAACTTGCCGCCCACTGCACCATTTTTTAGAGCAAGGTCATACCACCGGTTGATGTTCTCGTTTGACATACTTCCCGAACGTTTCTTTTTATGCTCCCAATGCACGTTCATCAGCTCGCCGAACTCAAGCAGGTTGCCTGATTCCAAGGCAACAAGGCTCTTCTTACCCAGTTCCTTCACAAAATGAAGATTGTTTGTAATTTCATCGTCATTATCTTTGCTTTTATCATCCTGTTCTTTCAGGATTTTTGATGCTGATCTGGAATATCCCGTAAAGAATAAAACCAGATTATCTTCAAGATTATAAAGAGTTTCTTTACCTATCTGCACAGGTGAAATCTCTACTTTTCCGTCCGGCAAAAATTCAAATGCGGTTATGCCGCCGAATGCAGCTATATATTGGTCCTGCTTGCCGATGGGTTCTCTAAGCCGGTCAAGCTCAATGACGCACGCCTGTTCCGCCAGGTATCTTGTAGAAATGATTTGATTATTATGTGTGTACAGTGCTTTTAATAATGCGGTTGTAAAACTCCCCGATGAACCAAGCCCGGTACCTGCCGGGATGTCCGCAAGGCTTGTTATCTCCAGATATTGCCCGCTCATCTCGAGTTCCTTTAGCACTTCCCTTATTATCGGGTGTTCTACAGCAGAGGACCTGTCAACTCTTTCCATTTTTGAATACTTAATAAGCAGCTCCTTAACAAATGTTCTGTGTATTGTTATATATACATACTTATCAATTGCCGCTGCAATAAGAAACCCGGTATGTTTTTCATAATAAGACGGTAAATCCGTACCGCCGCCGCCCAGAGATATTCGAAGCGGGCTTCTTGTAATAATCATTGTTTAATCACTCCTATTAACGCCTATCATAAATCCATGTGTTCTTTTCAATATACTGAACTGTTTTTATCACAGCTTCTTTGATTGACAGTTCTGCTTTCCAGCCCAAATCCTTTAGCTTACCGCAGTCGAGGAAAATGAAGGGGTTATCACCTACCCATCCCCTCTCACCGCCTGTGTAGTCCAATTTCGGGTTTATTCCAAGATACTCACATATCCATTGGATTGAGTTGTTAACCTCACAATATTCATCTGTCCCCAGATTATATATGTTCACTTTATCACTTGTGTTGTTTATTATAGTCATCATTGCATTTATACAGTCCTCGATATACAAATAAGACTTTCTTTGCTTGCCGTTTCCAAGCACTTTCAGTTCATTTGGATTATTCATCAACTGTCTGTAAAAATCAAAAACATGTCCGTGTGTATATCTTTCACCTAGTATGGATACAAATCTGAAGATATATCCGGTAAACCCGAAGCCTTCACAGTAAGAAGATATAAGAGCTTCTCCCGCGAGCTTTGATGAAGCATAGAGCGATGTCTGAACCGGGAACGGGCAATCCTCGGGTGTCGGTATAACCGGAGCTTCACCATATACGGAGCCGGTTGACGAAAAGGCTATCTTGTTTACTCCACCTAAACGCATTGCTTCCAAAACATTGTGTGTGGCTATGGTGTTTTGTTCCAGATCTCTTTTTGGATGCATGAGTCCGAAGCGGACATCAGCATTTGCGGATAAATGAAAAACAAAGTCGCTGCCTATAATTGATTCGTTTAGCTTTTGTTCGTCCAGTACATCGCCGTAAATTACCTTGACATTCACTTTATCGCTTAAGGCCTCAATAAACTCTGAAAATCCGGTAGACATATTGTCATATATTATAACTTGATTAGCCGGATCATCTGACAGCTTGTCCGCCAAGCTGCTCCCGATAAAGCCTGCGCCGCCGGTAATAAAATATTTCACTTCTCTTCCTCGTTTCTTGTCTCACTTTCAACCCGTGTGTCGTTTCTTTCATTTTCACATTCCAAAATCGCAATGTTCTGTGTAAGCTTGCGTAGCCTCTCAGACAGGCGTGATACAACAATTGTAAGACTTATGCAAATAAATGTCAAAAAAGCAATACATACTAAAAAAAGCGTGTTGACCGGAACTCCGATTCCAAGCAAGTCCGATAAACTGTCGAGCCACGCGGGGAACGCACAAAAAAGTGCCACCCCAAATAGCGCAATCAACCACACAAGGCAATACTTCAAATCCAGTTTTTTCTTGCGCAGCATAGAAATAAAAAAGATAAACAACGCAACAATTATAACAAGCAGTATCAGTCGTAACTCTATCAGCATAAAATAACCTCTCATTTCTACATGCACACTATTCAGGGGATACCGAGTCAAGCTCGGCATGACGAGTTCTATCATTTGTCATTTTCACTCTTATCGTGGCACTTATTATAATCCCCAACGAAACTTTGACCATATAATAAACCGGTTGCAGAGCTTTTATGGACGACACTCCACCTTGACGCTCACGCATTGTTACCGGTACTTCGCAGACGTTTAGCTTGTTTTTTAATGCCAGGATATTACTTTCAGGCTCGGGATAGTCCATAGCATAGTTTTTTGTGAAGAGCTGCATTGTCTTTCTGTTTGCTGCTCTGAATCCGCTTGTAGCATCTGTTATTTTTTTGCCGCTAAGGCAAAATATCAGCAGCTTAAAAAACCTTATCCCGACCCGCCGCATCGCCGAAGACTGAAACCCCTCTTTGCCGATATATCTTGAACCTATGACTAAATCAGCATCACCTTGAATAATCGGCGCAATCAGAGTTTCAACCTGACCGGGGTCATGTTGACCGTCACCGTCAACTTGTACGCCAATATCATAGCCGTTGTTTAGCGCATAATGATACCCTGTCTGCACGGCACCGCCGATCCCGAGGTTCAAGGGTAAATCCAGATGCGGGATACCTTCGCGTACCAGTACTTCTCTGCTGTCATCCGTACTGCAATCATTTATCACAATTGCATCAAAAGATGTTCTGTCACATATTTCGCGATACAGGTCTGCAATTGTTTCCCGTTCATTAAAACACGGTACAATTATAAGTGTTCTCAAGCTATTCCCACCTGTTCAAAAATGAATTGTGAATCTGATAATTTTTTATACACCACTTACACATAATATGGCAAGAATTTTTCCCATACTCCAACAAATAATACAAAACACATGCAACCAAACACTATGCATGAGTAAGCCGTTTTTATCGCATTCGAATACTCTTTCAGGTAAATACCGCGAAGGGATTTTATGCTTCCGACTATATAAAGGAACGGGAATAATAACGGTATATTATATCTTGGCTGTACTCCATTAATATTATTTGCTCCTACAGCAGTAATAAGAATATACATAGACGTGGAAATCAACGCAAGTGTCGCGAATGTAAAAAACGTCATGACAATCTTTAGTCCTGCGCCGGATGTTAATGAACTCTTTTCGTTCCGGTCTGTAATCATTGTAAGGGCTATCATCAACCAAACAAGCAACGGAAATGACGAATATTTCATATGCGCAAAATGTGTCACGTAGTTTTGTGATAAATCGGTAACATAAGAAAACAAGAATCTGAGCAGTATTCCCGCGTAGGCAAGCGGGTTTTCCAGAATAAACATTGTTTGTAATGACGAGTTTACTTCGGAGCCGCCTCTTGTATCTCCTCCGCCTCCGCCGCCCGAAACAATATACGGAACCGCAAAGCTTAGAACTGTAACAATAATTGCAACCGAAACAGCAGTAATATATCCGCGGTATCCTTTTTGCGTTTTGAATTTATCCTTTTTAATGAAGTATAGGACTGCCATTAATGGAAAATAAACTGCTTTTGGCATCAAACCCAGGAACATCGAGCCAATGATTATAACTACACTGATTTTACTGATTTTTGTTTCAGGGTTTTGCAGTTCATGGAAAAAATATGCAAAACTCAGTATGAAGAAACCAATTACCCACGGATCATACCCTTGTGAGGTTGATAATACAAATACTGTGGGAATCATTGCTATGACTGCTAAAATGTATTTTCCGGAGGTAAGGCGTTTCATTGCCAGATATACAAGCAGGATAAATAAGAGGTGGTTGGCGGCTGCGGAAAGCTTAACAATCAGAATCGGCGGTAATGTCAAGCTTCTTCCTATGAATATCATAAGTCCGGACGGCCAGAAGGCAAGCCGGTCATATATAGTCCTGTTTTGGACTTCAAGCCATGAAAAAGTATCCGTCCCTTTAAGGTATGAAAATATTGTATAGTCGCCTCTGCCGGAAATAAATCCGTCAAGATCGTTATAGATTTCATATTCAAAGAAAGAGTAAAATTCCGGAGTGTTTGCTATTAAATAGTCTGCACGGGTTACAGACACATTTACCAAAAACGACTCTTCTATTGCCCATGAGTAATGGATTCCGCTGTCCCACCCGTACCATAGCGGAGGGTGTGCTATAATATATAAAAACCCGATAACTAAAGATAAGGATACAAACAAAGCTTCGGGTCTATTGCGAAATACAACAATGCAATAGACAGAAAGCTGCACTGCTGCATAGAAAGTTAATCTGACAAGCCGGCCAAATCCGGAATCGCGAATCGAAGCAAATCTTGAGAAAAAGACTTCAATTATTAATGCGAGAATAACTATCGTAAACAGTATCCCAATGTGCAACAGGATTTTTTTCGGGTTTTCCTTAATAAACTTTTTTTTACGCAAAATCCGGTCTACTGTCCGTGTGATGCAAATGTCTAAATAGCCGGTTAGTAAACCTGCCAGCCACGCTCCGATAATGACTAAATTGATGACCAGTGTCATCAGCAAACCATCTATATCTCCAACCCATTGTCTTGTACCGTCTGCAAGAACAAATGATGTTGATGCGAAAAAGTAGTTACTAATACCAATCAACCAAAAAGGTATTAGCAACACAAGTAAAATACCTATATGCTTTTTCCGGATTTTCTTCATTTGTTACTGTTTGTCCTTTGCGTTTTATCGCTGTTTATTATATTAAGAAAGCCGAAAAAAAGCAAGAAAAAGAACAGCGGGGATACTCCGTTTTTTCTTTTTGTTATCACTTTATTCGAAAAAGTTTTATTAAAAACTAAAGTTTATGTAAAAAGTAACGATATGACGATATAGGTATAAAATATATCAAGGATGAAAAATCTGACAAGGATGCAAAGAAGAGGGATTTGCTACTTATGTACATCGAGAATGTTCGTGCCAATTATGTAACAACAGATTACAATGTCTACGCTCCGCAATACCAGCCGCAAAACAATACGAAGGAAGAAAGTTACGGATTTCAGGACATACTTACGGAAACCATTTGTGAAACAGCACCGCCATATCAACCATATTCATATACAGAAAATCCCATAGTTCCGGCAGTGAGTGAAAACGAGACAGAGAGCACTTATGTCGGCGCTCCTGCTGTTAACGCCCCTGTTGACAATGCACCCGCCGCTAATGCACCGCCCGTTAACGCACCACCCGTTAATGCACCACCCGTTAGCGCGCCGGCTGTTAGCGCCCCGGCTGTTCAGAACACATATCCCATGAACTCGATACCTCCGGTGATAAAAACACAAGAAGCATCCGAAACCGAATATATCAGCAAATATTATACGATACCCGAATCTCAGGTTGTGCCGAAAATCATTGAAGTCAGACAAATCATCAACAGCACCGACATGACCGGCAAAACAGACGCCGAGAAATACAACTTTATAGAAAACCGGTTTGTCGACGCTTTCGGCAAAGACTTTATGATGGCACGCAACCTGTTCCTGCCGAGCTCTATGTTCTATATGATTGGTGTCGAGTTTAATGACACCTTAGGCAGGCACATTGAAAATCCCGAACAAGTAAACCGTCAGCGCTTACATGGCGATGCAGGCTCAGAAACGATCCAGAATAATATAAGAAACAATTTCCCGGCAGACTTAACTAATCGTGATTTGATTCTGATGGTAAATCAAATGCGCAGCGAGGGAGTTCTCGACGTCAATACCGTGCGTTCAGTAGGCAACGATGGTGCCAGAAGGATAATGGATACCTTTGCCGTATTGCGTAACTATATACGCTACAGCACTAAATCCAATGATGAGGGAGGGCTCGGTTCTTTGTCAGCGGCAGAACGCGACAGACGATGGATAAACATGCTTGACAGACCCGTTAACTCCGGTCAGTTATTTAATACATTTAATGTATGGAAACAGTACGGCAGAATGGACATTTGCCCGAATACCACCAATTTCTTTGTTGATCATATGGGAGCGAAGTTAGGGCCGGACGGCTATTTCATAGTTGAAGGACCTCCATCGAGTGGTGATACTGTGTGGTGGGATAAATTCTTCGATATGATGTTTGGAGAGTTTGCTGAATATGATGCAATGATACGCGATCGTATGGATATGATTAACGGCGAATACAACTCCGTAGCCGGAGCAAGTACAGCAGCAGGAGAAGCTGCAAATGCAGGAGCAACCGCAGACGTCGGAGAAACTGCAGGCGTCGAAGCCGGTGCAGGTGTTGCAGCCGGATACGGAGTCGGAGAAACTGCAGGTGCCGAAACAGGTGTAGGTATCGCAACAGGTGAATCCGCCGGTGCCCAAGAGAGCATTGCAGCGGGAGAATCCGCAGGCGCGGAAGAGAACCATACATCTGAAGAATCCGCCGGTGCCGAAGAAAATACAGATACCGCGGAAGCCGGCGATCAGCAGGCAGATGGATCAGCGGAAGGTAATTCACAAGCCGCGTAAAGCCTTTTCGAACATCTCTTAAATCATTTGAATACATGCTCCTCGGGTGTTCGTTTATCGAGCACCCGATTTATTATATATGTACCACCTGCTTCGGCGGCATTGCCGATATTGTAAAGATTTTCTGACATAATTTCAGTTATCGCTGCTTTGTAGTCTTCGCTTTTGCTTATCAAATCCAACACAACTGTTTGTATCTCATTAAGCCTGTCAACATCCAGGGAAATGCCTATCCGGTCACGCAGCCACAAATCCATAGGTTCAACCCCGATATCACGCCAGTGCGGGTTCATAACCTTCATAGGCGTGTTTATGAATAGGGATGGTTTTTTAGTTGTAAATGAGTATTCTATGGCTATACTGGACCAATCTGTAATAACAAGATCGGAGTTATACACTGTCGAGTTTGATGAAAAATCATCTTGTATCACCAGCACACCATCTCTAATCTGTTTATTATACTTTTCCGACATGCTTTTCATTTTCCCGGGGAATCGCTTAATAAACTCCGGATGCGGCCGGATAATTATCTTTGCATCAAGCGAAAATAAGCTATTAAGAAGCGATGAAAGACAATACTCAAGAATGTTGTCCTTTTGCCACGATGGTGCAATCAGAATCTGTGGTTTTTCATTTTCAGGATGCTCCGTGGATGTATATAATCCAATAAGTTTGTCTAAAAGCCCGAAACCGACATTTACCAGGGTTTTCTCGGGAAGCCCGTAAAGGTGTTCCGTTGCACGGATTTCTTCGTTGTACTCTTTGCTATAGCAAAAAATTGTGTCATAATGGTCAAGTGCGCCCTTACGCAGAGTAAGGTTGCAACTACCGAGTCCGTGATCTATGTAAATATACTCTATATCCTTACGAACTAAAGAACGTTTGTATTGATAGACATCAAGATCTGCAAGTGTCATAACGGCAACCTTTGAATCTATCTTCATAAATGTTGTAATAAGCCCGTGACTTGTACAGAAGTAAGATTCAAATCGCGGTTTGTTAAGCTTAAATACCTGATCGTTTATGTCCGCTGTCAGATAATGAACAGTTATATCGGAGTTATCAATTATATAATCGATAAAACGCTCAAAATATTTGTAAAATCCGCTTGCCTCCGAAAAAAACACCAGCTCCTTTTCAGTTGAAAAGAACCGTTGCATATCTTCCTTTTCACGCGTCTTTTCGAGCTTATGCCTCTCACGCGCCGCTGCTTTTTCAGCCTTTGCCGGTTTGGTTCTGATCGAGCGGTTTTCGTAATCAATAAACTTTTTAGGATTGTAAATAATGTTGCACACAGCAAGTACCAGTACACCTGAAACATTACTATACGTCCAATAAAGTCCCACACCTGCCGGCACTACAAATACAAACCATCCGGTGAAAATCACCAGAAACAGTGCAACTCCCCACTTGCCGAAAAATCCCTGCTCACGGGAAATGACGTTGTACCTGTTTTGCATAACACAGAGAAAAACAGTTGACAGAATTGCAAGTGCCGGAACGAGCATATTCACCGGCAGTATAAATAAATCCATGCCGAAGAACAGCGGATTTACATTTTCACCAAGATGCCGCACCGGGTTATTTACAACACTTATGACACCTATAATGAGCGGTATTTGTACAAGCAGCGGTAGGAGCGCTTTAAGAGCGCTGTAACCTTCTTTTTTAAATAAAACCCGCTGCTCTTTGAGCAAAGCATCCGGCTCACTTTCATAACGAGCTTGCAAATCATCGAGCGTTGGTTTTATTTTCACCATTACTATCGAGTTTTTTTGCGAAATAAGCGAAATCGGAAACAGAATAACCTTGGTAAGTAAGGTAAAGACAACTATAGACCAACCAAAATTACCTGTTACTGTATAGCAAAAGTGCATTATATATCCGAAAAAAGTGCCGAATACGATATCGATAATACTCACAGGCTAAATATCCTTTTCGTTAGTCTCCGGTTTTTCTGATTGCCTTGGTTCCCGGTTTTCTTTTTTTACTTGCTTTTCAATTTTCCTTTTTGTACGGTTTACGCTTTTGTTCTTAAAAAACAGTATTATCTTACGACGAAACACACCGAAAACAACTCCAAGCGTAATAAACGCACCTGCGATTATTTGTGTCAGCATCGCAGTTGTAGCCGGGTCGATGTATGCCGATGCAGTGGTTGTCATCAAGAGCGTTACCCCTATGAATGTGAGTAAAAACGTTATTAGTTTTCTCATTTTCTGTTTATTTCCTCCTATTTCTCTCGCTGCAGCATCCTGCCAATCCGGACACCGACTGCGTTGATTTCATTAATTAATCTCCACTTGTACAAAGTTCTATTAATAACCAACTGAGTAAATCCTCGCTCCACCCTCATTATACAGCAGGGTGAATATAATGTTATTATGATTGTCAAGAGGACCCGGGGAGTGTATATATTTTACCCCTGCAGCTTCCAGATCATTGACGGAAAAATGGATATGCAAATGATCTGTGTGAAACAGCTCAAAGCTTGTATTTTCAGTTGTTAAGCCCACTGTAATTACAGCATACCGGTTATACGCATACTCATATTGCCTATCAGGGTCGAGCATATACCACAAGTCCAGATTCGGATAGAAGTTTGTTGAACTGATTGTTGATGCTCCGTTGGCTATGAGAAATGAAGATCCGACAATGCCGTGCAGTGAGAGCCATTTATCGTTAGTATCTTGTGCCAGCTCTTGAACTTTTATGGACAGGGGTTTTGAGTATATTGCATCAAGTCCTCTCATAACGGGATGAACCATCATAAGTGTTGCAGTAGAAATTATAATCATGTAGAGGCATGCTGCTTTGAAAACAACCTGAAGCCGCTGACAGTCAAATATGGTGTATACCACTAAAACAAAGCCGATAAATGTAAAGGCTATAAATGGATTTCCAAGCGGTGTAGTAAACGTAACTCTGCTGAAGCTGATTACTATATAAGTCAACAATGCCGCAACGGCAATCGAGCCTCCTAAAAGAACTGCTTCCTTCTTAATATTTTTCCCGGTATTTTCATTCCCGGTGTTCTCATTCCCTGTTTCATCAATACCCGGCACTGCTTTAAATCTTGACATCGCTCTTATCAGTAAAAATACTTGCGCAAAGAGCATAACGTCCATTGCGCGTCCCGATACGGAGTTTGACATCAATGTCACACTTGCAAGCCAATCAGGCCACCCAATAAAAACATATGACCCCATAATAATAGTGAACGCAATAAGAATAATACTTAGTAAATCAAAAACCCGTCTCCTAATCATAATAAACAAAATAAACAATACCGGCAGCGGGAATAATGTAAACATTCCTCCGAACTCACAGATGTTCGTGTAAATAAACCCTCTGCGCGAAGAAATCGGAGAATAAACACCACCGTTCATCATTTTGTTTATTGTATTTGAAATATCAAGAGTGCCGCCGCTATCCTGTCTTGCGCCCGGATAGATTGTATTTGAAATCCCGGCGATGTACTCCCTTGATCCGTGAAAGTATGTTGCTACGACTGACACAACTAAAATCAATGCAACTCCGATGATTGCATAATCAATCTTATTGAAATTTTTTACACTTTCCCAATTTGTTACAGTGAGCCATACAGCAAACCCTAAGTATAAATACCCCGCCGGTACTTGCCACGCCGGATACAAGCTTACGATAAACTGAGACATAAAGACAACTATACCAAACGCAAATAATACCCGTTTTATCAATGCATCAGAGTTGAGGAAATAGTAGTAACAAACTAAAGCCCCCATTCCCGCAGTTATAAAGATAACATAAGACCACCATTGGAAAAACGGTGAAAATGTAATAAGACATGCACCGACAACACCAAGTAACCTGTTTTTACCCGATATAATATACGCAAACTCAAATGTCACCATAAACGTCAGAATCAACATTCCCACCCATCGTGCGCTCACTCCGTACTCTGCACCGAACAGATAGAAGATATTCATTGGAAACGCCAACGTTGCAAGTCCTATTGCCATCCCGTTCGGCATATTCTCCGTTGCTGTACCGCGGGCAACGTGATTTATCTGCCCATACGGGTCGGGAGGAAATTGTGCCGAGAGTTGAATTGGAGTTGAAACCAACCACTCATCGGAGCGAATGGGTCTTGCCCATCCAAAAACAGGTTCTCTAAGCTCAGAACCGTATCCCGGCTGTATGTGATAATCATACATTGCAACAGACGAGAAATGAATTTTATTCACAACGAGTATAAGCAGTACCACAACTGCTATTGCATATCTGTATTTAAAGACTATTTCGTAGAATACTTTAATTTTGACTATTATGTGCAATAATAAAAAAAACACTATGAAAAATAGTATTGCCGCTCTATATACCGTCATCATCGAGACTTCCGGATATAGGATCAGATTGCCTGTTCCTGCCAAAAAACCTCTGATTGTCCCGAAAATGTATGTGCGCCCGACACTGTACACACGCTCCATTGATAGCGCAACTATTAATGAGCACACAGTTAATATAGTAATACTCAGGATTTTATGTTTTTCAAACCGCATCAATCTTGAAAACTTCATTTCTATGCTGTTAAGACTCATTAATGTACCTTTCCGGTGCAGGACAGGGGGACGGTTCATCTGTCCTGTATGAATCGCTCAAGTGCATCCTGCCATTCGGGAAGCCTTATAAATCCTGCTTCATCGAGACTCGCTTTTGAAAGCTTTGAATTCTTCGGTCTTTTCGCTTTCGTCGGGTATTGCTCAGTCGGTATCGGGTTTATTTTACATGAGCTATTGCTTTGCCGCATTATCTCCGTTGCAAACTCCGCCCATGAGCAAAAGCCCTCGTTTGTAGCGTGATATGTGCCGTATTTCCCGGATAACGCCATATCACAGAGCAGTACTGCTAAATCGGGGGTATACGTCGGGCTGCCGATCTGGTCGTCGACTACATTGAGCGTTGCAAGGGGACGGTCCCCCTGCTTCGCAGACGGAGGGGGACGGTTCGTCTGCGAAGCAGAGGGACCGTCCCCTCTCGTCGCCAACCTAAGCATTGTTTTTACGAAATTACCCCCATTACTTCCAAACACCCATGATATCCTGACAATATAATACCTGTCAAGGTGAAAAGCAACCGCTTCTTCACCCGCCAGCTTACTTTTCCCGTATGTTGAAACCGGTTCTTTGACTGCATCGGTTTCATACGGCTTATCTCCCTCACCGCTAAAAACATAGTCGGTGCTGATATAAATCATTTCCGCATCGATTTCCCTGCACGCCTTTGCGAGGTTTTCAGTACCCTGCACATTCACCTTAAAGCACAACTCCGGCTCATCCTCGGCTTTATCAACAGCAGTATACGCCGCACAATGAATAACACATTGCGGTTTGTGTGTGGTCAAGTACGCACGCACCGCTTCGCCATCGGTGATATCCAAATCTGCGATGTCAATCCCCAAGAACACAGGGGGACGGTTCTCTTGTGTTAACACAGGGGGACGGTTCTCTTGTGTTCTTGTTTCAAGTTCCGCCATCACATCCATGCCCAGTTGTCCCGCCGCGCCGGTTACAAGTATTTTCATTAATCTGCCTCCATTTTTAACTTCCGCGGATTAAACAGCCTGTACAGCTTTTGAAGTTTGCTCGCTATCTTCCACGATTTGGAGTTATATATACCTTTTATATGTTCTTCCAGCATGTTTATCTGTTCCTCTTTTTTGCTCGCGTTCTCTTCCAGTGCCGTAATTTGTCTCTTTAGAAAAACATCTTCAGGGTCTAGAGGGTCACATTCAAGCTGCGCCTTTACAGCCAGCTTAAAACGTTCTTCATCATCGGGTACAAATAATTCATTACTTTTAACAAGAGTAACAAGAAATTCATGTTCCGAAGTTTCAAAACTCGCCGCTATCTGCATATTGATGAGCCCTAAGCAGTTTAAATCATAAATCAACAATTCAAACGATTTCATTGTAAACACCCAATTATGGATATCTGTATATTCTTTCTTATTTAAGGATTCTTTATATGTATCTACTGCTTCTTGAATCTTATGCACATTACTCATAATAACCGGTGGATGCGGATGTGCCCAGGCAAGATCATTGTTGGATTTACAAGCATTGCTTAAATGCTCATAAACGCTTCCCGGCGTGTGCACAACGTTACTATTTATATGGCAGTCTATCACTTTTGATATGCTTGTGACCGGACGAAGATAGTCGAAGCAGAACCTCTTATCGGGTACAGCTAATGATAACACACCATTTTCTTTCAGAATATCTGAGCAATCCCGTAGAAACCCTACTAAATCGCTTGTATGTTCGATTACATGCGAAGCTATAACATAGTCATAATGATTCTTCTTACCGGTCAGCTCCGCGTAAGATTCCCCATTCCATATATAATCCACTTCTTCAATATCATCGACATTATAACCTTCGGCGGCATATTTTTTTTGTAATCCCTTTTTATCAGTATGATCAATAGTCTCTATGTTATATCCATCCCGCTTTGGTACGACGGGCCTTAAGCTCGGGCCTATTTCCAGACCCTCACCATCCAGATTGCACATAAAAACGATTTTCTCTCTTCTGTCCATTAATATTACTACCTAATCTATATTCGCTAAAGCCTATCGCCATAATTTCTTTCATAATATTTCTGATACTCTCCGTCGAGTACATTTTGCCACCATTTTTTGTTTTCCTTAAACCATTTAATTGTCTGTTTCAGCCCGTCTTCGAACTTTGTTTCGGGAAGCCAGCCCAGTTCATTGTTTATCTTCGTCGGGTCAATGCCGTAACGCATATCGTGACCTGCGCGGTCAGTGACGTAATTTATCAGCGTTTCGGGCTTGCCCAGTTGTTGTAGTATTTCTTTTACAACATCGATATTTGCCCTCTCGTTGTGTCCGCCTATGTTATATATTTCACCCGGCGTACCGTTGCGGACAATAAGATTGATTGCTCTGCAATGATCAATAACATATAACCAGTCGCGTACATTTTCGCCCTTGCCGTAAACGGGCAGTGGCTTATCCTGCATAGCATTTATCAACATCAGTGGTATAAGTTTTTCCGGAAAATGGTATGGACCGTAGCAATTACTGCACCTTGATATTGTAATCGGCATTTTATATGTGCGGATATATGCGAGGCAAAGCAGGTCTGCTCCTGCTTTTGAAGCAGAATAGGGACTTGAGGTGTGTATCGGCGTTTCTTCCGTAAACAGCAAGTCCGGTCTGTCAAGCGGTAAGTCGCCGTAAACCTCATCGGTAGATACCTGATGATATCTTTTTACATCAAACTCACGCGACGCGTCGAGCAGCACTTGTGTACCTATTATGTTTGTTTTCAAAAATATTCCGGGGTCTGTAATGCTTCTGTCTACATGACTTTCAGCTGCAAAGTTAATGACAATATCAGGGTGGTGCTTTTCAAATATCGCCCTGATAGCAACCGAATCCGCAATGTCCGCTTTTTCAAAGAAAAAGTTTTTGTTATCCATCACCGGCGTAAGTGTTTCCATATTACCCGCGTAGGTAAGCTTATCAACGCAGATAACTGTGTCATCAGGGTAGTTCGCCAATGTGTCGTGAATAAAATTGCCACCGATAAAACCGGCACCGCCTGTTACAAGTATTTTCATTTCTTATTTTCTCCTATCGTATATTATCTGCCGGTTGCTTTCTCATATCTCATTCGCTTACCATGCCCCCTTCCGTGGAAGGGGGTGCCGTCGTAGACGGTGGGGGTTGTCCTTTTGTTGCTCTTGTCAAATTAATTCCGCCAATAATGATGCCATCTTATCCTTCTCCGATACAATCGGATTATCTGTACCCCAATCAATACCAAGCTCCGGATCCGACCATAAAATCGACCTGTCATGTTCAGGGCTGTAGTAGTTATCTGCTTTGTATATAACTTCAGTATCTTCTGTCAGGGTGATGAAGGCATGACCGAATCCTCGTGGAATAAATATCTGTCTCTTATTATCTGCCGAAAGCTCTACCGCTATCCATTGCTTGTAGGTTTTACTGTCAGGGCGAATATCAACAGCATAGTCCATGATTGCTCCCCTTGTGCAGCGTAGCAGCTTTGCTTGAGCCATTGGCGGGATTTGAAAGTGTATACCTCTCAAGGTACCTTTTTGCGCAGAGAACGATTGGTTGTCCTGCACATAAAAACGCGCTATTTGCGGAGTTTTATTCTCATTATACGTCTCCATAAACCAGCCGCGAGCATCCCCGAACACCTGCGGCTCAATTACATATACGCCTTCAAGTTTTGTTTCCGTTATTTTCATTTTATCCTACCGCTTATCACTTTCTTTAAATACTCCCCATATGGAGATTTCCCATACCCTTTTGCCAATTCAGCCAATCGCTCTACATCTATAAAGCCCATTCTGAATGCAATCTCTTCTACAGCAGAGATTTTTATGCTTTGACGCTTTTCAACCGCCATAATGAAATTCGAAGCATCCATCAAACTGTCTATTGTCCCTGTGTCAAGCCATGCAAACCCGCGTCCGAGAGTTGTGACTTCAAGTGTGCCGTTTGCAAGATAGATTTTATTCAAATCTGTAATTTCCAACTCTCCGCGTGCACTTGGTTTCAAGTTTTTTGAATACTCTACGCATTTGTTATCATAGAAGTAAAGCCCTGTGACCGCATAGTGAGACTTAGGCTCTTTCGGCTTTTCTTCCAGGCTGATTGCATGACCGTTTCGGTCAAACTCAACCACTCCGAACCTCTCCGGGTCATCGACATAGTAGCCGAATACAGTCGCTCCTGTCGTTTTCGCCGCTGCCTTTTGCAACATGCTTGAAAAACCGTTTCCGTAAAATATATTATCTCCGAGAATCATTGCGCAGGTATCGTCACCTATGAACTCATCACCAAGTATAAACGCTTGCGCCAGACCATCCGGTGAAGGTTGAACTTTATAAGATAAACTAAGTCCAAGATTGCTCCCATCACCTAATAACCGCTCAAAGTTCGGCAAATCTTCAGGCGTAGAAATTATCAATATCTCTCTAATCCCCGCCAGCATAAGAGTAGAAAGCGGGTAAAATATCATAGGCTTGTCATAAACCGACAAAAGCTGCTTACTCGTAACCTGTGTGAGTGGATAAAGCCGTGTACCGGCTCCCCCTGCAAGAATAATACCCTTCATTTCAGTGATAGTTCCTTTCTTGTTTTTCGACCTCTTTGTAGGATCTGTTCCCCGCCGAGCGGATTGCATCCGTGACAGATCTGTTTATTGTTTTTTGCACACGCCCGATACGCGGCGCGTCCGGGAAGCCGCGCCCTACAGTTTGATCGCCATTCCTTCTCTTAAACCCCTGCAGAACGCTTTCAGCCTTTGTATTCTATCAGGTTCGTTGACAAATTTCACGCAAAATGCAAAAAATAAACGAAACCAACGTTTGTACGGCTGCGGATAATAGGCGGAGCCGTACTTTCTCAGCATGTAAACAAGGTTTCTCGTTTGATAGTATACACGAAACGGAGTATAGTTGTGATAGACAACTTTTTTCCACAGAACTTTTCTTGTTATTGTTTTTAGCCCATGCTCATGGCACAGCTCTACGGTGTTTACCCGGACAAGCTTGTACCCGTTTTGTAACAACCTCAGGCATATCTCACGGTCTACCTCATCTATAAACAGCCACTCATTAAAGCCGCCTATCGCAAGCACTGACTTAACATTTGTCAAGCTCCCTGATGTTATACAAAAACTGACATCTTCTGTTTCGGGAAGCGGTTTGCCTGTTGGTGCAGTACTTTTTATTTCCGAACCAACTTCGCCTCTGTCAATAATAAGAGGCGCTATCATGGCTATGTTATTAATTTTATCGTCATTGCTATTTATAGTTGCAGATAATTTTTCTACATAATTTTCATCACAAATCCCATCTTGATCAAGTGTTAGCATCCACTCGAAGCTGTTGCTATCCGCAAACTCCATCAGTTGATTCAAAGCTCGCGCAACTCCAAGGTTTGCATCGTTCTTTATCCAAACATAACGTTCGCTTGCAAGAGCACTTTGTACTTCATTAATATTGGCTGACGCATTGTCAACAAGAACCAGTTTGTCAACTTGCGGACTGATTGCATTTACAACCATGACTAAACGCTCTATATCGGGATTATATAAAATTATACCTGCACAAACTTTCAACTTTCAACTTAACCCTTAAAACCTATCAAAATCCATTTCTGTGCTACTCTTCTTGCGAGACCGTGCATGTAGGTTTTATACTTCCTTACCGTTTTCAATTTCTTTATACCTGATAGATTTCGTAGAGATGCATATGCTCCTATCAACTCCGCGTTTTCAGATGTTAGTTTATCTCCATACATTTTTATAAATGCTTCAGCTTGTTTATATGAATCGTCTATCATTGATGCCATTTTTTTCAGATGTGTCAAAACATAGTAGATATATCCGGGTGACAGCACACGTTTTGCACCGCTCACATTACCCTTGTGTTGACGGTGCAGCACTGTGGGGTAATGAATTGCGCTGATTTTGCCGAATGCCGCTGCAGTTAAGTACAACCACCAGTCGTGCATAACAGTAAACTCAGGCACAACCTGAAACAAATCTGATAAAGCATGATTATATATTGCTGTGCAACCTGCGGTATTGTTCATTGCTACAGCATAATTTAAAGAGTTCTTGTCAAAATTCTTGTTTGCCATTTTTTCATATGAGTATGTTATAACCTCCAGATTGTCTTTGACAACCGTTAGGTTTGTATATACCAATATAGGTGTGCTTCTGCCATACTCTTTTTCCATATCTTTTATCTTGGCAAGACTTTTTGTGATTTTATCAGGCAGCCATATGTCATCTTGATCGCAGAGCATAATATAGTCATCCTTATGCTCTATCATCATCCGCAAGAAGTTAAACTTCGCTCCACCGACGTTTACTTCGTTTTGTGTCACAATAATCTTTTTCGGAAACCTTTGGGCGTATTCAGATATGATTTTGTATGTGCTGTCCGTGGATTTATCGTCATTAATATAGAGTATAAACTCCTGATGTGTTTGCGATAATATTGATTCTATCAGCTCTGTGATGTATTTTTCACCATTGTAAGTGGCAAGTAATATTGAAATCATCGATCACTTCCATAATGCAGTTGTACCGTCTTCTATTCCTTCTGTGCTTGTGCCCTGGAAGAGTACTTTTACCGTTTGCAATATCAACTTTATGTCTTCCAGGATTGAGAAAGTTTCAATGTACATTATATCGAGAAAAAGCTTTTCCTCCGGGGATGTATTGTAGCGTCCGTATATTTGCGCAAAGCCTGTAATTCCTGCTTTTACTTTTGTTCGAAATGCAAAGTTCGGGTATATTTCTTCGTATTGCTCGGCTATTTCCGGCCTTTCCGGGCGAGGTCCCACAAATGACATTGAGCCTTTAAGAACATTAAAAAGCTGCGGAAGTTCATCAATTCTCGTCCTGCGGATGATTCGTCCTACCGGCGTGACCCTGTCATCATCATTGGATGCAAGGCGTGCTACTCCGTCCTGCTCCGCATCGGGGCGCATGCTGCGGAATTTATACAGCGTAAAGTGCTTACCACCCTTGGTAACTCTGACTTGTTTATAGATTGCAGGGTGTTTGTCGTATAATCTTATCGCAATGACAACACTTAACATAAGTATGCTTGAGAGAATAATCCCGATAAATGAAATCAAGATATCCAGGCCTCTTTTTATCAGTAGTGTTCCAATCTCCGGTTCCGGTGTTTTTAAGGAAAAAACAGGTGTATTTTGAAGCCATAATGTGCCTGCCGTATTTATCAGAATGGATGAGAATGTTGGTAATATGTAGGTGTGTTTATTATGCATGTAGCAGTATTCAAATAGCCAGTCTTGCTTTTTTTCGTCGATATTTAAAAAGAAAATAGATTCTGCATTGTCAATAATATCAAGTAATTTCCCTGTGGATTCATCTTGTGACACTATATTTCTTACAATAAACCTGTCACGTTGCATCGTAACAATGCTGCAATATTCATCCAATTTTTCTTTGCTTCCATAAATAATGGCTGACTTATGTGCAGGGTTTTGGTGATAGTACAGTCTACTTAAAAATAATGACATCGGTACTACTATAATTACCTGAGTTGCAAATATTAACGAAATGCCGAGAACCGGAAGCAGTGCCAACGCAAACAGACTTAAGATGAAGTATTGAAAGACGTTTGCGACAACAAGACATAAAACCCATGAAATGACTATTTCCTGCAGACTTACATTGCCAAAATTAAACCCGTTGTAAATTCTGCTTATCAGATACAAAATTGCAGTATACATAAGCAGTAAAATTATGTATCCCCAAAAGTAGAAAAGTGTCTGTGGATACAAGTACGTCCGACCAATAGCAAACACGGCAATAATAGCGAAGAACATCATTGCCTTTGCAAGGAACAGTATTAAGTTATTTGTTCTTTTGCTCATAAAGCCTAATCCTTACTAATAAAACAACACCTTGTAAATATTTGCCTATTTGTCATTTATCATTTTTCATTTGTCATTTAATTTACATTTCCAACCTCATTATATCTCTGTTTTTTATGAAATAATCTATTCCCGAGATTAATGTTGTCACGCCTATCAGAACCCAGCATAAGACTAAAAACCATTGATCAAGCGGGAAGTGAATCCCTATATAGGGAGCTATTATTTCAATGTCTTCTACGATGAACATTGCTATAAGACAGGCAATTGTAACAACTGTCTTTACTTTCCCTGACATTGTGGCTGCAATGACACGTCCTTTTACAGCAGCAACGAGGCGTATACCGGTCACCATAAATTCCCTGATGATAACAATAAGCACAAGCCATGCAGGCATCATCCCGATTTCAACGAACCAAAGCATCGCCGCAAATGTAAGAATCTTGTCAGCAAGCGGGTCCATAAACTTCCCGAAATCCGTAATTTGATTACGCTTTCTGGCTACAAGCCCATCTGCCAAATCCGTGATAGCAGCTATTATAAAGACACCTAACGCAATATATCTGCTATATGGAAAACCCAGATACAAAAGCAGCAGAAAAACCGGTATCAATAAAACCCTAACCATTGTAAGCTTATTCGCTGTATTAATAACAAGAACCCCTCTCTTATGTATGACCTGCTCCGGTATAACGCTAACAAATTTGCCGGTAAACCTCGTCATTGCGAGTATATTTCATCCTCCGCAGAGGTGAAAAGTTCATCCGAAGATGGCGCGGCAATCCACAACTCAATATAATTATCTCAAAGCTTCCCCAATCAATTCTCCGTTTTTGATTCCAGTGACTTTGACTTCTCGAAAGTCAAAATGTGAATCCCTCGTATCCTTCACATATATATACCCGTCTATCTCCGGCGATTCCGCGTAACTCCGCGCAACAGTGTAACCCTGCATATCTGACACTTCAAAGCTTTCCGGAAGCACCTCTATTATTGACCCGACTCTGCTTCTGCTCCATTTTTGCATCACCTGCGATTGCAGTTGCATTATTTTATCTGCTCGTTCTTCTGCAATCTCTTTGGTTGGTCTTTCCATCTGTGCTGCAGGTGTACCTTCTTCCGGTGAGTACGCAAATACTCCGACTCGTTCGATTTTCGTTTTTTTAAGAAAATCGTATAGTTCATTAAATTCTTTTTCGCCTTCTCCCGGGAGTCCTGTTATCAAGCTTGTTCTTAGAACAACACCGTCAATCCGTTCTCTCAGCTTCGCAAACAGCGCGGTTATTTCTTTCCCGGTTCCTCTGCGATTCATCTTCGTTAAAATATCATCATTAATATGTTGAATCGGAATGTCAAGATACTTTAGTATTTTATCACTTTTTGCGATAACGTCAATAAGTTCATCATCAAATTCGTCAGGATATAGATAATGTAATCGAATCCATTTGAGCTTTTTTATGTTATTAAGCTCTGTAAGCAACTTTGCAAGTACACGCTCACCATAAAGGTCAAGCCCGTATCTCGTTACATCCTGCGCAACAATAATCAGTTCTTGAATACCCCTATTGGTGAGATGCCTTGCTTCTTTGACTATGTTTTCGAGCGGACGGCTACGATACTTACCCCGGATGTCCGGTATGCAGCAGTAAGCGCATCGGTTATCGCAACCTTCGGCGATTTTAAGATACGCCCAAAGCGGAGACGTTGATATGATACGATTGGTTTCGCTGACAGGGGCGTTGATATCACCGAAGTAACAGGGGGACGGTCCTTCTGTCCAAAGCCTCTCAACAACCTCAACAATATCATCAAAGCTGCCGGTACCCACTACGGCATCAACTCCCGGCAGCATTTCCAAGATATCATTTTTATATCGCTCGGGGAAGCAGCCAGCAACGATAAGAAATGGGGACGGTCCTTCTTCACAAATCCTCGCAAACGAGGATTTGGACAGATGAACCGTCCCCTCAACAAGCTCTTCAATCGTCTCAATCGCCTCAGCCTTTGCACTGTCAATAAACCCACAGGTGTTTACCAAAACTATGTCAACACCGTCTGTTTCTCCTGTTATTTCATAACCGGCTTGTTGGAGCAGAAACATCATTTGCTCGGTGTTGACTCTGTTTTTTGAGCATCCGAGGGATATTACGCCAATTTTCATTGCATTGCTTCCTGATTCTCCAAATAACTGCTTACCGCAGTTCTTGCTTCATCATAACTGTACCCGCGCCTGACAAGCGCATCAGACGCACGCCGTAAATCGTTCTTGTCATCGCTGCCGCGAAGTTTTTTCTTTAAGAACTCAAGCGCGGCATCGCCCTGGTCAACCTCACTTATCTCCGCAAGCTTTTCTTCCCAAAAAGCCCTTGGAATACCACGCTTAAAAAGTTCATTTTTTATGCGAGCCTCACCATAGCCTTTAGCAACATAATGCCGGACAATCAACGTTGCATAATCAGAATCGTTAATATACCCGAGCTCAACAAGCCATCTTACTGTTTCGACAGCATTCTCTTCTGTCTCACCCTTGCCAACCAAACGCTTATACATTTCCTGTTCGGAATAATTACGATTGCCAAGAATACGCAAAGCTCGCTTTTTTGTGCTTTCAAGATCGTCCATTGGTTGCCTCTCAAGCGGGCGACGGGGGCGGTCACCCCTACATAATTGCCCAAATAGTTACCCTTCAAAGTCTTCCGCATCTATATCTATTGCTCTGCCTGCTGCTACTGCAGCAGCCTTTTCTTGCGGAGTCATCAGCTTCATAGCATCTCTTCGTATATTTGCTTCCAACTCATCCGATGCATCCGGATTTTCTTTCAAATAATCCTTTACATTATCCCTGCCCTGGAAGCGTAGCTCATTAAAAGTGTACCATGCGCCGCTTTTTTCTATCAAGTCGAGTTTTACTCCCAAATCCACCAACTCGCCGTATTTTGATATACCTTCGCCGAACATAATATCAATCTCACCTTCACGGAAAGGAGGAGCAACTTTGTTTTTGACGACTTTTGCACGTGTTCTGTTCCCGATATGCTCTGCTCCCGACTTCAAAAACTCGGAACGCCTGACATCTATTCTGACACTGGAGAAATATTTCAATGCACGTCCGCCGGGTGTTGTTTCGGGATTGCCGTAGGTTACACCGATTTTTTCGCGTAGCTGATTTATGAAAATAACGACACAGTTAGTTTTGGAAATTGAACCCGCAAGCTTACGCAGTGCCTGCGACATCAACCTTGCTACAACACCGACACTTGCGTCCCCGATATCACCTTCAACTTCGCTTCTCGGCACAAGCGCGGCTACAGAATCAACAACAACCACATCAACTGCACCGGAGCGTACAAGGACTTCACAGATTGCAAGATCATCATCACCCATATCGGGTTGCGATATCAGCAGGCTTTCTATATCAACACCGAGTGCTCTGGCATACGCAGGTTCAAGTGCGTGCTCAGCATCAATAAATGCCGCTTCACCGCCTGCTTTTTGTGCTTCGGCAATTATATGCAGAGCAAGAGTTGTTTTGCCCGATGATTCCGGTCCGTAGATTTCAATTATTCTACCTCTCGGCACTCCCCCGATTCCAAGCGCAAGATCCAAAGATATTGAACCCGTTGAGATGGAATCAACATTGACAGCTTGCCTGTCTCCCATTCTCATTATTGAACCTTTACCATGATGCTTCTCTATCTCCGATAAAGCAGTCTCAAGAGCCTTTTTCTTGTCCCCTGCAGGAACCGCAGGAATATACTTCTTCTTCTCAGCCATTGTTATCTATCCTCCAAAATTAAATTATTGTTCTATATTTTGAATCACCCTTATATCATTCCGACCATAACCCTCTCTATTCCGAGAGAATCTTTATAGGTTTTTATATCCGAAAAAGCATTTTGTTTCATAAGGTACCTTACGGCGGGAGCCTGGTTGATTCCGCATTCCAGTGCGAGGTGCCCGCCCTTTTTCAAAAGCTTGCTCCAGTTTTCAATTATCGCCCGGTAATAATCCAACCCGTCTTCTCCTCCGTCAAGTGCTGCTCTCGGCTCATAGTCTTTGACCGACTTATCCAGCAACTCAATATCTGCGGTCGGGATATATGGCGGGTTGCATACAATTACATCAAATTCACCGAGAATTGCCGGCGGCTTTTGCAAAATATCCGCATCCATAGCTGTTATCTGGCGGCTCAGGTTGGTTCTGATCATGTTTTGCCTGCACACAGCCAGTGCCTGCTCCGATGAATCTATCATCACTATACGGCAGCTTGAGATATTTGCAGCAACCGCAAGCCCTACGCAACCGCTTCCGGTACACAGGTCAAGCAGCCTTGTCTGCCACACCTTGCGTTTTAACAGGTTTATTACCTCTTGTGCCAATAACTCCGTATCTATTCTTGGTATCATTACATGCTCGTTAACCAAAAGCGGTAGACTATAAAACTCCCATTCACCCAAAACATATGCAAGCGGCTCCCCATTTAGTCTTCTCTCCAGGCATTCTTCGATCTTTTTCCTTATTTCAGGGTCTGTAGCAAATATATTCCCCATAGCAAGCAGTGCGTCACGTGATTTCCCTGCACAATGTGACACTATCAGCTTCGCCTCCAGTTCACTCGCTTCTACTCCGACGTATTTTAGCTTCTTTCTGACCCTTAAGTATATATCGTTATACGTTTCCATATTTCACTTATTCCCGCCTTAGCATTCCTTACTTTCTGTTCATGCAATTTTCATAATTTTTAATCTCTATATCTTCCCGAGAGACAGATTTTACCATGCCGCTTCTTTTTCATCGTCCGGAATGACAAGTTCGAGTGCGGTTTTTGCGACTTCTATCATTTCATCGTCCGGTTCACGTGTTGTAAATCTTTGTAGTGCCTTGCCGGGAGCCGAAATAATTCTGGTAAGGATATTATCATATCTGCCCGCGAATTTTATCAGTTCATAGCTGATAGCTACTACCACCGGCAACAATGCAATTCGCAGTGCAAATCGAATAAGTAAGTTATTCCATGTCGCCAGAGAGAACACCAGAATGCTGACTATCATGACGATAAACAGAAAACTTGTCCCGCAACGCGCATGTAAGGAAGATTGCTGTCTGATGTTTTCTACTGTTAACGGCAGCCCCTTCTCATAACAGTATATAGCTTTGTGTTCAGCTCCGTGATAAGCCCACACGCGCTTTATTGCTTTCATTTTTGTCGTCGCCCAAAGATATGTAAGGAATATTGTAATACGTAGCGCACCTTCCAGTAAGTTCCTAAGTATCACGCTTTCTATGTACTGTACAGCAAAGCCCGCAAGAAATGTCGGCAATAATATGAACATACCAACCGAAAGCGCAATACCCAATACAACTGCTACGGTAATGATTACCTTCTCTGCTTTCTCTGTTCCGAGTTTCGCTTCTATCCATTTATCAAACTTTGTCGATTCTTCTTGTTCCTCTTCAGGCATGTTGTCTGCAGAGAACATTATTGATCGCATCCCGATTTTCATGGAACTGATAAAGTTTACAACTCCGCGTATGAAAACCCATCCAAGTATCGGGTATTTTTCTTTTAGCGGCTTCAACTCTTCTGTCTTTTCAACAAGCCCTTCTTTTGTCCTTACCACTATCGCAAGCTTTTTAGGACCGCGCATCATAACGCCTTCAATAAGAGCCTGCCCCCCGATCGACGTTCTAAATTCCTTACCGTTTGTTTGCTTTAACATTATAATATCTCACTTATCTATTACTAATATGTACCTTACCATCGACCATTGGTTAGTCGCTAACCACTTTTACGTAAGGAGTTGAAGGTGAATCAGATATCGGGAGGACAATTGTGACCAAAAAACCGCCGTCTGAAGCGTTAGAAAGCTCGAGAGTCCCTCCGTGATACTTAATTATCTCTTCGCATACAGCAAGACCGATACCGCTTCCACGCTCTTTTGAGTTGCTCCCTTTGTAAAACTTCATTTTTAAGTTTTCCAGTTCATCTTCTGCAACACCTTGTCCAAAGTCGCGGATTGTAATGATAACATCATCCTCTATCATCCCGATGTAAACATCAATGCGTTTTCCATCACGTCCGTACTTAACCGCATTGTCGAAAAGGTTGAGAAACACTTGTTTTAATCTGTTGGCATCTCCGGGTATAAATATAATGTCAGGCAGATCAAAATGATAGTCAAATTCGAGTTCATCTTTATGCAGAAGCTCACTAAACGTATAAATTGCATCTTCCAGCTCTGCGGAAATATCGATTTGGGCTATGTTTAAAGTAAACCTGCCATCCGCAATCATAGTAAATTCCAGCAGCTCTTCGACCATTTTTGTAAGCCTTCTGGCTTCTTTAAGTATTATTTCGATGCCGCGTTTTGAATCCTCGTCCAAGTCGTCGCTGTATGTAAGTGTCTCTCCCCAACCGGTTATTGCAGTAAGAGGTGTTCGGAGTTCATGAGATATTGATGAAATAAATTCGGATTGTATTTTTTCGGTCTGAGCGATTTTGAGCGACATTTCGTTTATTGATTCGACCATATCTCCTATTTCATCACGGTACTCGTTGTTTATCTGTATTCCGTAGCTGCCCTCTGCAATCCGTTTTGACATTTTTGTGATTTCACTGACAGGTGTTATGACAAAGCGGATGAATATCATATTGAGAAGATATACCATTGTTAATAAAACTGCTCCAACACCTACAACACCCATAATATTGAATGCTACCTGCCTGTCGACCAGTCTCAGGCTTGTAACAAATCTCATAACTCCAATGACTCCGCCGTCTGCATAAATCATCGGTGCGGATACTGCCATAATACGCTCACCGGTAGTAGCGCGCCTGCCGACCCATGTAGCTATTTGCCTTGTTTCCAGTGCTTCAATAACATCGGGCGAGCCGGGTGATGTGCCTGATGTCATCGCCATTGTGGAAATCATTATGCTTCCGTCACTATTGAGAAACTGCATTTCAATCCTGTCGGCTTCGCGAAATGTTTCAGCGTATCGGAACGCACTCTCATAGTAATCATCATAAGAGCGTCCTACGTAGTTCGCGAAAAAGTCTGTTGCAGTTCTGGCTTTTGCTTCGAGTCCCGTACGGATTGTCGCGAAATAATAACTGTAAATACCTACCGAAAACATCGCAATGACAAGTACGACGGCTAAGAGTGCGATAAATACCGTACCTCGAAGCCATCGTTTGCGTAGTCCGCTCATGAAATTTTCGTAAAATTTCTTTATCCTCGTCAACGCATTAACCAGACCTTATTTGAAATACTTCCTCTGTTTTTATGATTTGTCATTTGACTAAAGTCCCCATTTATAGCCAATTCCACGCTCTGTAATTATATATATCGGGTTTGTCGGGTCATCTTCTATCTTCATTCTCAATCGTCTGATATTTACGTCAACTATTTTTACTTCACCAAAATAGTCACGTCCCCAGACTGTGTTGAGTATATCTTCACGCAAGATCGGTTTTCCCGAGTTTTCCATAAACATTTTCATAATCGCATATTCAACTTCTGTGAGTTTTATGCGGTTTCCGTCTTTCTCAAACTCCCTGTTCATCGTATTCAGTCTGAACGGACCTTGAACAAACACTCCGGAATCAACAGGTCTTGCCACATCTATTCTTCTAAATAAAGCATCAACCCGTGCCGAAAACTCTCCAAGAGATGAAAGCGGCTTCGTAACATAGTCGTCCGCGCCGGTCATCAGACCTGTAATTTTATCCATTTCTGACGTTCTTGCCGTTAACATGATAATGCCCATGTGCGGGTCGGCGGTTCTAATCTTCCGGCAAACTTCAAATCCGTCTGTATCAGGGAGTCCGATGTCAAGAATCGCAACTTTAATATCAGGGTGTATTTTAAGCTGCTCAAATGCCTCCGCACCCGTGCCTGCTTCAATTACGTCATATCCTGCACGTGTCAAACTGACAACAACAAAACTCCGTATGCTTACTTCATCCTCAAGAACAAGAATTTTTTTCACTATTATCATTCCTTTCGGTAAATGTGTACTAACCCCTAAGTCGCGCTTCCGGCAAGCCAGTCAGAGTATATCAGCCGGAAATTTTCTCTGATGACCGCACTGTTAAATGTTAACCCGAAGCTGTCCGGAGGAGCAACCAGTTCAAAGGCGTATGTTGATGCCCCTGCTATAGTCAGCAATTCTCTACCACCTGTCGTAGCTCTTTCAACCGCATTATCGCCGGATAACCTGAACATTTTAAGAAAGTCCTCGTATGCTCCGGACGCTCCGTCGTGATATGAGAATATTATTGTTCTTTCTCCCGGTATAGAATCTTCTCTGCGAACCGATATATTTTCCCGCCAATCATCCGGTAATATCAAGAACCACTCGTCGAAGGTGTTGTGATATGTCGTTAAAGAATATACCCTCTCCCCGGTGTTTCTGAAAGTATACCAGTCAATTGCAAAATATTCTGTTTCAGATTGAGTCTCCAAAAGTCTCAGACTCGGCACTTTCACTACTCCGTCTTTATTAATGTCAGTGCTTGCCATTCTGTGACGGACTGTCGACTCACTAATTCCGCTTGCGCTCACCATTGATATATTTGAAAAATTCCCTTCCCCGGACATTCCCAATATGTCTGTTACAAGACTCCCGTTTTCAAAAGTCCCCTCACTGTCAACAAATATCGCAGGGAAACCGTCAACCAATCTTCCTGTCTGTATACGTGATATTGATTCTATTGCGTTTGAGAGTCTGGCTTCTTCTTTTACAATTTCACCGTCCTGCATCAGGGAATATACTTCCGCAACCGCACCCGTATCATGTGTCGGTAACCGGAAGACTATAACATCATCTGTTCCGTCCCCCGAAATATCCGATATTGCTATTTCCGAATATTCGACTCTGCTGACAAGCTCCTTTGCATGAAAATCTTGGATTGTATAAATTGACATATAACGAAGTGATCCCATTTGCCACCCTATGACCAGTTCCTTGACTCCATCCCCATCCATGTCAATGTACCTGACACTGTCTATTTCAGTCCCGATGCCTTCTATTGTCGATGCAACCACATAATCGCCATCATACATTTCGAATATATACACTCTCAGTGTACCTTCTTCCGGTATTGAGAAAAATGCTATAACTTCACTTGTGCCCGTACCATTTAAGTCAACCAGTTGCACTGCTTGCCTGTTCGGTCCTCTTGACGGCGGCGCAAACTCCGCGCCTTGGTTTGTCAGTATGTTTATATGCGCTTGAAGCCTAAGATGCTCGGGTGCTATTTCAGGCAGGCTGAACAGGTCATCTGCAGTAATATTAAAACAGCCTGTGAGCAGCACTGCTGTGAGCACTGTAATAAAGATAATAATTTTTCTTTGTTTTTTGCTCATCTCCCAAAACCTCGGACGTACATAATAACATAAAAAAACACGCTATGCCAGTAAAAAATTACATATTTCGCATAACGATAAAACTATGTAGAAATGTAGAAGCATTATGTAGATTTTTCACAGTTTGATACTTTTATTGCTTCTGTAATATTCTTAACATGGATTATATCCAGACCATCCGGAATCTGCAGTTTGCTTTTTGTTTGTGACGGCATTATACATTTTTTGAAGCCCATTCTTGAGATTTCCGCAAGGCGCTGGTTTACCTGTGAGACCTGTCGGAGTTCTCCTGTTAGACCGACTTCTCCAAAAACAGCCGCATCGTCTCTTAAGGGTTTATCTTTGTAAGCAGAAGCCAGAGCGAGAATTGTCGCGAGGTCTGCTCCGGGGTCGTCTAAACTTAGACCGCCTATTACATTAATATATGCATCGCAACCGCCGATACGAAGCCCTCCGCGTTGTTGCAGTACCGCAAGGAGCATCATTGCGCGGTTGTACTCTATTCCGTTTGAGTTTCTTCTCGGCATATTTGCACTGCTTGGAGTTACGAGTGCTTGTATTTCTGCCAAAATCGGCCGGGTGCCTTCTATAACGCATGTGACGCATGTTCCGGGTGTCATAGCCGGTCTTCCCGAGAGCAGCATTTCCGAAGGGTTCGGAACCTCCGCCAGACCAATATCAAGCATCTCGAATACGCCTATTTCGTTTGTTGAACCGTAGCGGTTTTTTGCGGCACGTAGTATCCTGTAATTCATTGAGCTTTCGCCTTCAAAGTATAAGACACAATCAACCATGTGCTCGAGGACCTTTGGACCCGCTATTGCACCTTCTTTGTTGACATGCCCTACAAGAAACACTGTTACTCCAACATCTTTTGAGAGCCTCAGCAGTGTCATTGTACAATCCTTTACTTGTCCGACACTACCGGGTGATGCTGTTAATTCGGGATTATAAAGTGTTTGTATCGAGTCTATAATCAATATATCAGGGTTTAGCTCCGCTGTATGTTCGATTATCTCGTTTATTTCAGTTTCCGCAAGAACATATACGCTATTGCCTTTAACTCCGAGGCGTTCTGCGCGCATTTTTATCTGACGCTCAGATTCCTCGCCGGATACATAGAGCACCTTCATTTGTTCTTTTTTGTTTTCAATAATGCCGCATATTTGCAGTAACAGCGTTGATTTCCCTATTCCGGGAGCTCCTCCGACAAGCACGAGCGAACCTGTCACAGCTCCTCCGCCAAGCACGCGGTCAAGCTCTCCGAATCCGCTTGAAAAACGGATTTCTTTTGTTGTATCAAGGTTTAGAAGCTCACGCGGTTTACTTCTCCCATCACGTGCGACTCCTCGCGATGCTCCACTCCGTATCGCTCCGCCACCTGCAACTTTCCCTGCTGATGACCCACCTTTAGGTTTTGTATACGAAGGCTGCTCTACAACTGTATTCCATGCACCACAAGCACTGCACTGCCCCGTCCACTTAGGCTGCTCATTACCGCAATCAGTACAAAAAAATGTTATTCTCGGCTTCACTATTCCTCCAGCTTTAACTCGTACATGAAGTCTTCCGCGAGTTTTGCATAGGTTTTATCTCCTCCGCTCTGAGTTTTAGCTTTAAAAATAAACTTTTTAAGGTTGTTGTCAATTCCCGCTCTGTGCTGCATACCTGCAATTGATAAGCAGGTTATTTGTTCCTGTGTCGGGGTCAGCCTGCTTTCAGTGTATACTTGTTCATACGCTTCCGCTGCTTTGGTAGCAGCAAATGCTTCCATATCCTTATCGTTAACATCTTCGTACAGCCAGCTCAGGTTACCCCACAGCTTCGCCCGGATTTGTTTACCCATAGACGGATAGCCCTCGGCGCATTGGAGTGCCAGATAGTGCACTGTGAATACATAATCTAAATTTCGCTCTGCATCGAAATCTAAAACAATCTCTGATCGGGCTTTGATCAGCTTGTTTTCAATCTTCGCTTTTTGTATCGGTTTCGGTTCCGTAAAGTAGGTGTGAAATGTGCTAAACAGACAACTGTGGCATGTGAGTATATCATACCACTCTGTCTGGAAATCTCTAAAGTATTTTCTTAAGTCATACCGCATCGGGGTGCTTTCATATAGTTTTGAGCGAAAAACCCTGAAATCTTTAAAATCTGATTTGCAATACGGGCATTTATATTCCTTCGGGAAGACCAGTGGTGCATACTCAGGTTTTGTAATACCGGGGTATTGCTTATGCCCTGACGGGAACAACTCTGTTTCAAGTATATCGGTTGGTATAGGGGCAGATTTAGTTGCTTTTGGAGCTTCCGGTTGCTTTTGAGCGGCACTTTGCGGTGACTCATGTAAAACCACGACATTTTGAGTAGCAACCTGTTGCTGTTTTTCTGCTTCTTTTTTTGCCGTCTCTTGCTTTGCCGCTTCTTGCTTAGCCGCTTCTTGCTTAGCCGCTTCTTGCTTTGCAGCTTCCTTTTTCGCCGCCTCTTGTTTTGCTGCCTCTTGTTTTGCCGCCTCTTGCTTTGCTGCTTCTTTTTTTGCTGTCTCTTGTTTTGCTGCTTCTTGTTTTGCCGCCTCTTGAGGAGTCTTTTGTGAATGCGCTGTTGCGGAAATTTTCTTCAGCGGCATATATGCAGCTTTAAGTATGTCAAACAATATCTCGGGACGCGACCATGACAAATCGTTAAAGGATTCCTCCGTTATCACATACACTGCCGAATCTGTCCCTGCTTTATATGTGCAATCATCCGCTCCCGTAAAATACTCACGGCCACCGAAGACATCACCCTGACTAAGCGTTGCCACCATCTGCGAGCCTCCTGCAGCGCTCTTTCTGGTTACATCCACTCTTCCGGCAAGCAGTATATACATCGATTTCTGTGCAGGATCAGGTCCGCCGGGACATGGTATATTCATTCCCGCAGTAAACTTCTTACAAGGTCCATGCTCCGCCAGCCAAGCTATATCTATCATTTAAAACCCATCCCTCTCTAAATCCTACCTGCGTACAATAACCACTTGTATTGCTCTTGCGTATGGCTCTGATGTACTTATTATACCTTCGCCTTCTCCGGGATGCCACCCGAGCGCAAGGTCTGCTCTGCCGTGCCAGACTGCCGTTACCAACTCCCACGGGTCATATTCCAAGACTACAAAACGAATGTCAAGGATATCACTTACAGCAATGGCAACCTCAACATCCATACCGATAAACTGTCCGGTATCGTCTCTGAATGAAAAAGGCGGATTGTCGGACGGGAGAGCTATATGCAAATAGTTTTCCCGGAGTTCAGCATCTTCAAGTGGTTGATAGCTGAAGCTTCCGCGAGCAAAATACCTGCTGACCAACCCTCTGAGCGTACCGTTTCTGCCGAGTTCTTCAAGAGCCAGATTAACCGCTTCCAACAAAGCCCTGTTCTCCATCGGCACCGCAAAACTCAATTCGTATTCAACCAGCGGCTCTTGCAGGATTCTAACACCTCTCGTATCCGAAACAAGCTCCAGTGCCGTTGTTCTTTCCATTATGACACCGTCTATACTGCCTGCACGAAGAGCCAGCATCATTTCGTGACCCGTATTAAACGCAACAGCCGTGCCAAGCTCATCGGCAAGACGCAGAGACGGAGTACCCGCAAGACCCCCGATAATCCTGCCATTTAAATGCTCGGGAGAAGATATCTCATTCGGTATCCTGTTACAACCTACAAGCATCAGCACTGTAGATAAAAACAATAATATTGCAATTTTTTTCATTCTATTTCTTATCACCAAAGAAACTACTCAAATCAGGAATTTCCGGGAAATCGCTGTTTACAGTCGTTGGCTTATGAATATCAGAGACCTTCTTCTCCGGCATTACCCCGCCATTGTCGCAAAACGCTTTGAACTCCTCGCCGTCCATTGATTCATGCTCGAGCAAATACTCTGCTGTTGCAATAACCAAATCACGGTTTTCGTTTATTATTTCCTCGGAAATTGCGCTTGCGGAATCGAAAATTACTTTTACCTCATCGTCGATTGCCGCCGCTGTTTTTTCCGAATAACTCTTCGTTTGAGAGAAATCGCGCCCGATAAAGACCGAACGGCTGCTGTCATCAAAGGAAATCGGACCTATTGCATCACTCATGCCGTACTTCATAACCATTGCACGCGCGAGTGCGCTTGAATGCTGAATGTCGCTTGCAGCCCCCGTGGAAATATCATTGAGGAATATTTTTTCCGCAATACGCCCTCCCAAAGCCGAAACAATACGCTCAAACATTTCGCTTCTCGACGTATAATCCTTATCTTCCTGCGGACGATATACAGTCATACCGCCTGCTTGACCGCGCGGGATAATGGTCACAAGATGTACAGGGTCAACATGTTCAAGATTGTGTGATACGACGGCGTGTCCTGCTTCGTGATACGCTGTTATCTTACGGCTTTTTTCAGTTGTTACGCGGCTTTTCTTTTCCGGACCTGCCATAACTTTAAGTGTCGCTTCTTCAATATCTTCCATTGTTATTACTCTTTTGTTTGCACGAGCTGCGAGAAGAGCTGATTCGTTGAGAAGATTTTCCAGATCGGCACCGGTAAATCCAATCGTACCCTTTGCTATTTCGGCAAGATTTATATCCTCGCCAAGTATTTTCCCTTTTGCGTGAACTTTGAGTATTTCCTCACGACCTTTAATATCCGGCAGACCAATATAGACCTGACGGTCAAAACGTCCGGGACGCAGTAAAGCATTGTCGAGAATGTCCGAGCGGTTTGTCGCCGCAATTATTATTACACCTTCGTTGGTCGCAAAGCCGTCCATTTCAACAAGCAACTGGTTGAGTGTTTGCTCACGCTCGTCATGACCGCCGCCGAGACCTGCTCCGCGCTGGCGGCCGACCGCGTCTATTTCATCAATGAAAATAATTGAAGGAGCGGCCTTTTTTGCCTGTTCAAATAAATCGCGGACACGGGATGCACCGACGCCGACGTAGAGTTCAACAAAATCCGAACCTGATATTGACAGGAACTGGACTCCCGCTTCACCTGCGACTGCTTTGGCTATGAGTGTTTTACCCGTACCGGGAGGTCCTACAAGCAAGACTCCTTTTGGAATACGCGCACCGATTGTAATGTATTTTTGCGGTCCTTTGAGGAAATCAACGATTTCTGCCAACTCCTCTTTTTCTTCTTCCGCTCCGGCGACATCGGCAAATGTTACCTTTTTCTTATCGTCACCGGCAACTCGCGTTCGTGCCTTCCCGAAACGCATTGCGCCTTTATCCCCGCCGATTCCCGAACGGTTCATCATAGAGTTCCAAATGAAGAAAAATATTGCTATAAGGAATATGTATGGTAATAACGAAACCCACCACGGTATTCTCATGCCGGGCTCGTAATTGTATTCAAAGTCAGCGTCATGCTGCATTAAGTCGTTAACATAACTGCTGTTATCAGCATAAAATAAATCTAAACTCAGAAGGTCATGGAAAACAATCCTTGTACTTCCGTCTCCTCCACTGTCTCTGACTTCCGCTGTCCAGCGGTTGTTATTGTTAATTGAGAATGAAACTACTTCTCCATTCATGAAAAAACGTCGTACGTCCGAATAATTATCTATCCTCGTAGCTGCTGTATCGCTCGGAGAGTACATTAGATAAAATGCAGATAATATTATTATTATAATTATAATGTATAAACCTATTTCACGCGGGCTTCTGCTTTTCGGCTTCAATTACTATTCTCCTACCCCTCTATGAATATACTTCAGGCTTCAGTGATGCTACAAACGGAAGGTTGCGGTATCTTTCCGCATAGTCAAGCCCGTAACCGACAACAAACTCGTTCGGGCATTCATAGCCCAGGTAGTCTGCGGTTATCGGCAGTTGGCGGCGCTCCGGTTTGTCTAAAAGAGCGCATATTTTTAGTGATGCGGGCTTGTGTTTGGCAACAAATGCGCGAAGTGCGGTCAGTGTTATTCCGCTATCCAGGATGTCTTCGATAATAATAACATCTTTTCCTTCAACATCAAAATCAATGTCTCCGTCAATGTTCACTTTCCCGGAGGATACCGATGAAAAGCCGTATGATGAAGCCGTTAGAAATCTAATTTCACAATCAAGATTAATATGTCTTACCAAATCGGCAAGGAACATAAAGCACCCCTTGAGCACTCCGATAATCAGAAGCGATTTGCCTGCATAATCTTTAGTCAGCTCCGCTCCGAGCTCGGCGACTCTTTTTTGTATCATTTCTTCGGTAAATATAATGTCTTTAATGCTATCATTCATAACTCTAACTTCCTACCTCTTCAAATTTAATCATTATTACGGTGTCTCCCGGCTTTGGTGATGCTCTTTCGCTTACTCCAAGCTTGTAGATTCCCAGGACTCCTTCTTCGTCGCTGATAACCGGAATCAGATTTCTTTTCCGGACTGGTATGCGTTTTTCGATAAAAAGTTTTTTTAACGTTTTAGTGCAGTTTTGCCCTTTTAGTTTGATCCGGTCTCCTTTGAAGCGTGACCTAACGGACATTTTACCACATATGTCAATATTTTTGAATAGAAAAGTGGTAAACGTTTTATTAATCTCCGACTTGCACATACTATCATCATATACAACTGATTTGCAAGTAATTTTGAGTCCTAGTTTTAATATAATGAAACTATCGCCGATTGTCGGGTATACAGGTGCGAACTCTTCTTCACTTTCATCCGGTACCGGGTTGAAAACTATGCGGTTATATTCTCTGTAAACAACCATGCCCGGCAGCGACAAACTCGCGGATGGACTATTTCCGGCGGATAGAGCCAGAACGTCTTTTACATGATTATATGACAGATTGCCGCCGTATAGCTTTCTGATAACCCTTGATGATACAGAAAACGGCAATACCGCAAGATCTGCCGCTTCAGTAGTAAGTCCGGCACAACAATCACTTATGAACAGATCCGCAAGGTCTGCAATAAGTTCTTCATCAGCTCTGAACAACTCGGCTGCCGAACTTGCAGCTTCGTTAAATCTCGGATTTAGTTCTTTGAGCAGCGGAATAATAGAGTGGCGCACTTTATTTCTGGTGTATATGTCAAGGGAATTTGTAGAATCCTCGACATATGGTATATCACGTTCATTAAGAAAAGATATGACATCTTCTCTTGTAATGCGAAGCAACGGACGAATAACCGTGTCTCTGACAGGCGGGATCCCGGACATTCCGTTTGTCCCTGCTCCGCGTGCAAGGTTTAATATAATTGTTTCGGCGTTATCGTCCATCGTATGGGCAGTTGCGATTTTATCGGCTCCTGTGAGCTCCGCCGTATCGTAAAAAAACTCATACCGCATGTTGCGGGCTGCTTCTTCAATGCCTAATCCGCGCTTTTTCGCAAACATTGCAACATCGCCTCTGCCGGAATAAAAAGGTATCCCGTGCTCTTCGCACCTCTCCATAACAAACGTCTCATCCCGGTCAGACTCATCACCCCTGAGTTCATGATTATAATGAGCCACAGCGATACCAAACCCGTACTCGTATGAAATATGCCGCATAACCTCAAGTAAACACATAGAATCAGCCCCACCGGATACGCAGATTAGGACAGTTTCAACATCGATGAGCATTTCATGTTCAGTTATATAGTTGAGGATTTTTTGAATTAATTTGGACACTTTGTTTTATCTTTCCGTTGTAGCTTGTACGCAACGGGAATTGGAGTTATAATTTTGCAATTCCTACCGCCAGAGAGTACGTCCTGTACTCTACTGTCGGACGCTCCACCATCCATACCTACGCTTTACGGAATTGAAAATTATAACTCCAATTCCCGTTGTTTAGTATGCATCTCAAAATCGTTATTCTCCGTGATGTCTATCCAGTGGCGAAAAATTCGTAAACTCCGGGTCCCAGCGTAGCTGAACCGTTCCTGTTTCTCCGCGGCGATTTTTCAGGATTATTACTTCCGCTATATTTGGTGTTTCTGATTCCTCGTTGTAGTAGTCGTCTCTATATAAACCCATTACAATGTCTGCGTCTTGTTCTATTGAGCCGGATTCGCGAAGGTCGCTCAGTTGAGGGCGGCGGTCGTTTTTTCCTCTTTTTTCGTTGTCGCGGTTTAATTGTGAAAGGCAGATTATTGGAACGTTTAGCTCTTTTGCCATGACTTTCATTGTTCTGCTTATTTCAGTGACAATTTGCACCCTGTTTTCTCCTCTGTAGCCTCTTTCGTTTGTGGCTGCAGACATTAGCTGCATGTAGTCTATTACCACGAGACCGAGGTTTGTCAGGCGGCGGCATTGTGCGTTCATTTCTGTTACTGTCAGTGATGCATCGTCATTAATAAGCAAGTCCGCCTGGCTTATCTGTTTTGCCGACTCCGCCAACCTTAACCATTCCCCGTCATTTAATCTTCCTGTGTGCAGACGTTTACCGTCGACATATGCCGATGAAGATAATAATCGCATTGCCAGTTGTTCACGGGACATTTCCAGTGAAAAAACCGCAACGGTTTTTCCTGATTTTTTTGCAACGTGTTGTGCTATGTTCAAAGCTATACTTGTTTTGCCCATGCCCGGTCTTGAGGCTACTAAAATGAGATCTGATTTATTGAGTCCCATGATAACTCTGTCGAGGTCACTAAACCCTGTGAGCAGTCCGGGTATTCCCGTGTCTGCTTTTGCAGCGTTGCTGATTTGTTCGTAGACGTCTATCATTATCTTGGATATCGGCTCAAGGGATGCTCTGCTTCTGTCCTGCCGCAGTGAGTATATTCTTTTTTCCGATGCTTCGAGTATGTTCATTGCGCCGGCTTCTCCGGATATTGCCATTTCGGCTATGGCTCCGCCTGCATCTGCAACACCTCTAAGAAGTGCCTTATCTTTAACTATCCATGCGTATTCCGAAGCGTTTGCGGCTGTTGGTGTTATTAGCATGAGGTCGCGGATATAACCCGGTGAATCATCGTTTATTACACCGTCCTCGCGCATACATTCAAGCACGGTGACAGGGTCTATGGGTTTTCCGTTGATGAACATTGAGAATATCGTTTCAAAAATGTTTTTATTTACGGTCGAGTAAAAGTCCGTAGCGTTTAGTATACCGACAACATCACCAACGCAACGCGAATCAATGAGCATCGACCCCAAAACTGCCTGCTCCGCTTCCATACTATGCGGTACTTGTCTGTGTAATAAATCGTCCATACAACCCCCGGCGCTTCGCGCCACCCCCTTCCGCGGAAGGGGGCTTTATTTTCCTTCAATCACTAACACATGAATAATCCCCGATATTTCGTTGCCGAGTTTGCATTTTATTTCGTATGAGCCGAAGGATTTTATCGGGTCTTCCTGCACTATTTTGTTTTTTTCTATCTCTATTCCATGTTGCTTTTGGAGTTCTTCGGATATTTCTTTTGTTGTTATTGAGCCGAAGAATTTACCGCCGTCGCCGCTTCCCCTGGCGTTTATCTTTACTATGACATCCCCTAGCTTTTCCGCAATTTCCTTTGCTTTTGCTATGTCTGTTTCCAGCTTTTTTTGCTTCGCTTTCTCCTGCTGCTTCATAACCGTAAGATTTTCTTGCGTTGCAGGAACTGCAAGCTTCTTGGGCAGAAGAAAATTGCGAGCATACCCGTCCGAAACATTAACAAGTTCACCCTTTTTCCCTTTTCCTTTTACATCTTGCTGAAGTATAACTTTCATATATGTAACTCCTTTATATTTGGAATAATATTAAATCACTAGCGGGGCTTGGGGGTTGTAAATTATAATTTCGTCAAGCGTATCCATGGACGGTGGAGCGTCCGCCAGCACCTTTACCTATTCTTCTTTAGATAAGCATCAATCGCTTGCTTCAGCTCTGTTACCACTGTATCAACACTTTCTCCCCTTACCTGCAGACCTGCCGTAGATTGGCTGCCTCCGCCCCCCAGTTTTTCCAGGATGACCTGAACGTTTATGCTGCCTATACTTCTTCCTGACACATAGACGATATCACCGTCTTTCGCAATAGCAAATGAAGTGTTGATTCCTTTGATAGCAAGAAGCTCGTCTGCGGCTTGTGCAATACTTATTCTGGATTGCAGACTATCGCAGTATGCCAATGCAATTCCTTCTTTATAAATGGTTGCGGTTCGCAGTAATTCAAATTTTGCTGTTGTAATCTTTATATCTGATTGTAACAGGCGTTTAACCTCCGAGGCATCGGCACCGGCTCTTTTAAGATAAGCCGCTGTATCAAATGTCCCGCTGCTCGTATTAATCGTAAACCCTTTTGTATCGAGCACTATACCTGCCAGTAATGCGATTGCTTCTTCACGCAGCACTTGATCATTATCAACCAGGTATTGCATCATTTCAGTCACCAGCTCAGATGATGATGAGGCATATGGTTCATGGAAGTTTAAAACTGCATTTTCTATGTAATCGGACGCCCTCCTGTGATGGTCTATTACTGCTATCCGGGTGCATGACAGAAGAAGTGATTCCGATTCAACTTTCTTTGGTCTGCTTGTATCTGTTACAACAAGTAACGTCTTCGCGTCTGCCTGTAATATCGCATCTTGTGCTGAGATGAATACATCCTTGTATTCCGGCAATTGCTTGACCATATCAACTACACTTCTTGCAATGCAGCTTTCCATATCCAGCACGATTCTGGCTTGTGAATTTTTTGCACGAGCCATGCAGTAAATACCGATAGACGAACCAACCGAGTCAAAATCAGCCACCTTATGACTCATAACAAGCACTTTTGAAGCATCTCCCAACAGTTCGCCAAATGCACTCGCCATAACCCTTGCCTTAACTTTTGTACGCCTTTCAATCCACTGCGGACGTCCTCCGAAAAATTCAAATCCGTACTTATTTCTGACAACAGCTTGATTTCCGCCGCGGCTGAGTGCCATTTCGATTCCAAGGGTTGCAAATCTGTAGTTTTCCTGCGGTGTTGCTCCGTCTTTTCCCAAACCTATACTTAATGTTGCCTGGACGCCTCCTGAACCGACACATGTACTGACTTGTTTTAGAATAGAGAAGTCGTCTTTTATAACTGCTTCCAGAAATCTTTCCTCAAACAAGAAGAAGTACCTGTCCCTGTCAAATTTGCAGAGATATCCGTCCTTGTCTGCTGTCCACGTACCTATTTTCTCGTCTATATCCGATATGAGCAATGATTTTTCCTTTGCGGTCAATGCTTTCATCAAATCATCATAGTTATCAAGTGTCAAAAGCGCAAATACCAGACGTGAATCTATGTATGCCTTGCATATTTCCGTGTGTTCCGTGACATCGACCCAAAATGTCATCGCAATATACTCACGTTCCGATTGTACAATGTTTCCGTACACCCAAAAGAGTTTGTCATTTACTTGTACCGGTTCTTCACATTCACTTTTTCCGTCAAGCAGCCAGTCCCAAGTATATCCGGGGATTGCATCTGTTATGATTTGCTCAAATGATGGTTCTTCAGCACCTGTCACTGTAGAGAATTTTTCATTCGACCATATCACCTCACCCGTTTCAGTGTTATATATCAAAACAGGAAGCGGTGTGTCACGCACCGTCAAATCCATGCTTTCCGACATGGTTTCGAGATAGCTTAGAAGCTTAATATTGCGCCGCCTTGTTGCTATATGCAGATATATCGCGGCAATAATTATAATCGCAACTTGAATTACTGCCAGTATTCTGTTGTAGTAGCCAAAAAAGAACGTGGAGACGGCAAACACTATGAGCAGCAAAAAGTAAAACCGTACATTGGACTGTAAAAACCTCGGCAATTTTTTACCTTTCATAAGCAGCAATCTCCCCCTTTTGTGGTGACTTCTCATTGTAACAAGATTTCATTTAGATTGGAAGCATTTTTTATGGTAGTAAGTGTTCAGAGGGTATTCTAAAAACTCACAATGCTTCCAGCCAACGCACTGCACCATAGTGGAAACTTTAATTATCGGCAAAACTTGTGTTGCGGACTGAAACCATTGCGAGTTTTTTGAATACCCTTTGAACACTTACAATTTTTATACAGAAAAAGCTTGCAATTCCAAGAATTGTGTGGTAATATCCCGAATGTGACAGCAAGTTTTGCTATCATCTGCGCGATACAGGTCCGACGAGTGGGTACTCCCACTCTTTTTTCTGCCAACATCATGGAAGCATTTTTATTTATAAAATATAATTACAATACAACGAAGGAGTAATACATTATGAACGCCGAATTTTTCTCTGCCATTGCGGATATTGAAAAAGAAAAAGGGATTTCTCAGTCATATATGCTTGAGAAGATTGAGCAGGCTCTTTTAGCTGCTTTGAAGAGGGATTATCCTGCATATGCCGAATGTGCGCGTGTTTTGCTTGACCCTGTGGAAAAGAATGTAGAAATGTTTATGCAAAAGGAAATTGTTGAAGAAGTTGAGAATCCAAACACACAATATACCCTTGAACAAGCCCGCGCAATCAAAAAGGATGCACAAATCGGCGGCTTCATAAATGAGACGGTTGATACAAGCAAGTTCGGACGCATTGCCGCACAAGCTGCAAAACAGGTTATTATCCAAGGCATCCGTGAGGCTGAGCGAAATATCGTTTATGATGAGTTTACCTCCAAGGAGCATGAGATTCTCACAGGTGTTGTATCAAGAATCGATCCGCGCAGCGGAGGTGTATCTATCCAAATAGGTTCAAGCTCCGAGCATACCGAAGCAATGCTGTCTGCCGGAGAGAGAATTCCCGGCGAGCCGCTCCATGACGGTGACAGAATAAAGGTTTATGTAATAGAAGTTAAAAAATCCACCAAAGGACCGCAAATCCTCATATCACGTACACACCCCGGCCTTGTTAAGCGTCTGTTTGAACTTGAGGTGCCGGAAATTCATGACGGAATTGTCGAAATTAAGAGTATCGCCAGAGAAGCCGGCAACCGCACAAAAATTTCCGTCGAATCAAATGATCCCGATGTTGAGCCGATCGGTGCATGCGTAGGTTCCAAGGGCTCTCGTGTTAATGCAATCGTAAACGAGCTTGGCGGCGAAAAAATAGATATTGTAAGATATAGCGAAGACCCGACAGAATATATTGCCTCAGCACTTGCTCCATCAGAGGTTATACAAGTTACAATGAATGAAGATGGTAAATCAAGCCGCGTAATTGTACCCGATAACCAACTGTCCCTGGCGATTGGAAAAGAAGGACAAAATGTCCGCTTAGCCGCAAGGCTTACAGGTTATAAGATCGATATCAAGTCGGAAAGTCAGGTTTAATTAGAGTCTAGAGGTTAGGATTTAGGATGCAGGGGATTAGAGTTTCGAGGGAGTTTAATGCAGAAGCGAGTACCGCTCAGGATGTGTCTAGGATGTCGTGAGATGAAGCCGAAAAGTGAATTGACCCGAGTGGTCAAAGCTCCCGATGGTGAGGTTTCTATTGATTTAACCGGAAAGAAACCGGGGCGTGGTGCATATGTTTGCCGCAATGAAGCTTGCCATAAACGCATAGTGAAATCAAACGCATTTTCCAGAGCATTTAAGACAAAAATCCCGGATGAGATAATTCATATGATAAATGATAAATGATAAATGAGCGTACTGATAAGGGTGTTGTGTCAATAATAATTGTGTATTGAGCGCAGTGTAAAAGGAGTTTTAATGAATCGTTGTTTAGCATTGTTGGGGATGGCAAAAAAAGCCGGACTCCTGGCTGTCGGAGGTGAGGCTGCGGCAACTGCCGTGAGACGAGGCGATGCAGTTCTTATAATCACTGCAAGCGATGCTTCCGAAGCTTCTGTGAGGCGGGCAAAAACAAATGCTGAATTAAATAAAGTAGAACACATCGCCGTACCGTTTACAATGTTTGAGCTTGGGCAGACTGCCGGACGCGGCTCACCGGGTACGATAGCGTTTTTAGATAAAGGATTGGCTGACGGATTTATGAAGAGATTGACAGAGAACATAGATAAAACACAGAGCACGGCAACAAGAACAAAGGAGAGTGATGCATAATGAGTACAATGTTTAAGTATAGAGTTCATGAGGTCGCAAAGGATTTTAAGATTCCTACAAAAAAGATAACCGAAATCTTAACACAATACGCGACCACCCCGAAAAACCACATGCATATTCTCTCCGTCCGTGAGTTGGATATAATATTTGAGTACCTTAGCATCAACAACCAGGTAGAAAGTATTGAAGAAGTGTTTATTGTCGCACAGTCTCCTGCGGCTTCCGCAAAAGCTGATGACGGAAGTCCTTCAGGCAAACCTTCGGATGCTGCCGCTAAGGACGAAAAAAGCAATGAACAGACCGGAGCATCTCCTGCTGTGCCTGCCGCCACCGATGTTGTACGAAAGCCTCAAAAGAAAGTCGATAAACCATTTATGCCCCATAAGGCACCGCAAAAACGTGTTGTTGATACATCGGGTGCTACAATAAATATGTCCAAATACGATGAACGGCTTGATAATCTGGTTCCCGAACGTGCTGAGCGTATGAGCCGGGGAAAAGAAAAAATAGTCAGAAAAGCCCGGACACCGCAGCAAACTATCGCGCACGGTGCAAAAAAGCGACAGGAAGAACGCGACAGAATGCACCGTTTGCAACTTGAGGTGGCAAAAAAGGCTCCGTTAAAGGTTATGATCCCCGATGAAATCACTGTTGGCGAGCTTGCTTCCCGTATGAAGAAAACCGGTGCGGAAGTGGTGCGGCAGCTTGTAAAAATGGGTGTTATGGCTTCCGTGTCTGATATTATCGACCATGATACGGCAGCACTTGTTGCAATAGAGCTTGGCTGCAAGGTTGAAGTTGAAGTTGTTGTTACTATAGAAGAACGTCTCATAGACGATAGTAAAGACACCGATGAAGAGCTCATTGCACGCGCGCCGGTCGTTGTTGTCATGGGACATGTTGACCATGGTAAGACATCGTTGCTCGACAGAATCCGAAAAGAAAGCGTTGTTGCCGGAGAAGCCGGGGGCATTACTCAACATATCGGAGCTTATCAGACATTTATACATGGCAATCCTATAACATTCTTAGACACTCCCGGTCACGAGGCATTTACAGCTATGCGTGCCAGGGGTGCAAGTATTACAGATATTGCCATTCTTATAGTTGCCGCCGACGACGGTATCATGCCGCAGACCGTTGAGTCAATTAATCATGCAAGAGCTGCGAATATTCCGATTATAGTTGCTATCAATAAAATCGATGTCGCAGGTGCAAATCCCGACAAGATTAAACAACAACTTACAGAACATGATCTTGTCTCCGAGGAATGGGGAGGCGAAACTATTGTCTGTGAGATTTCCGCAAAAGCAGGTACCGGTATAGAACACTTACTTGAAATGATAAACCTGACAGCGGAGATGGCGGAGCTGCGTGCCAACCCGAACCGCCTTGCCCGCGGCACGGTCATTGAAGCCAGAATCGACAAGGGCCGCGGTCCGCTGATGACTGTTCTTGTGCAAAACGGTACACTCAAACAGGGCGATACGATAATTGCAGGAACTGCAGTCGGTAACGTACGTGTTATGATGACGGATTCCGGCGAACGCATTGAATCGGCAGGACCGTCTGTACCTGTTGAAATCTCGGGTATGTCCGAGGTTCCCGATGCAGGTGATATGTTTAATGTTGTCACCGATGAGCGCATGGCAAGAGAGCTTGCCAATCAGCGCAAGTCCGAAAAAAGAGGTATGTATTCTTCATCCGTTAAGGTTTCGCTTGAAGATTTATTCACACGTATTCAGCAAGGCGAGCTTAAAGATCTCAATATCATAGTCAAGGCAGATGTTCAGGGTAGTGCGGAGGCTATAAAGGCATCGCTTGAAAAGATTACAAATGAAGAGGTTCGTGTTCGCGTAATCCATTCGGGTGTCGGTGCTATTAACGAGTCTGACATTATGCTTGCTTCTACAAGCGGTGCAATAATTGTAGGCTTTAATGTCCGACCGGACAATGCTGCAAACGATAGCGCAATGCGTAATAATGTCGATATGCGTATGTATCGCGTCATTTACGATTGTATCAACGAGATTGAGCTTGCCATGAAGGGCATGCTTTCGCCGAAATTCCACGAGGTCGTTTACGGTCACGCTGAAGTCCGCGAGCTTTATAAGTCATCCGCAATCGGTACAATTTGCGGCTGCTACGTACAGAGCGGCAAGATCCTAAGAAATGCTTCAGTCCGCGTCGTAAGGGACGGAATAGTAATCCACGAAGGCGAAATCGCATCACTGCGCCGCTTCAAAGACGATGTAAGAGAGGTCGCGACAAACTACGAATGCGGTATTGCACTAGAGAGATTCGATGACGTGAAGCTGGGCGATGTAATTGAATGCTTTGCAATGGAAGAGATTCCACATGATTGATGTGCTAGCGAGACTTAGGAGTTAAAATGTCAAAATCAATTTTGCGAATTAATGAAGATATACAGCGAGAGTTAGCAGTCCTTCTGCGCGAGATTAAAGACCCTAGGATTAATCAGGGGATGATTAGTATCACTTCCGTTGATACTACGAGTGATCTTAGTCAGGCTAAGGTTTTTCTTAGTGTTTACGGGCTAAAATCCGAGGCTGATTTTAAGAAGGGGTTGAAGTCGGCGGCGGGGCATTTACGTTATGAACTTGGTCGTGCTCTTAGCTTGCGGCATACTCCTTTGCTGATATTTGAGCTCGACAACTCGCTTGAACGCGGTGCGAATATTTCTACGATTTTGAGTAATCTTGATATTTCGCATGAGGATTAGGGATAGGATTTTGAAAGGCTGTAGTTTTATGAGTAAAATGTTAACGCTCTCCGAGACAGTTGCATGGCTTAAAGAGAATGATGATTTTCTTATTCTTACACATAGAAGACCGGACGGGGATACTTTGGGGTCTGCAGGTGCTTTGGCACAGGGTCTCAGAGAGGTTGGGAAATCTGCATATGTTTTTTACAATCCGGAAACAACTCCAAGATATGCCGGTTTTGTTGAGGACTATATAGCTCCTGATGACTATGTTACAAAAAATATAATCGCTGTTGATACCGCTTCGGCTGATTTGCTCCCGAAAAATGCTGCAGTTTACAAAAATTCTATTTCGCTTTGTATTGATCACCACAAATCTAATATGTTATATGCAGAGCTTCTTTTTCTTGATGCCGACCGTGCTACTTGCGGTGAAATTATTTTTGAGATTCTTATGTTGATTTCTGGAAGTATCAGCAGCGCAACCGCAGAGTGTTTATATGTTGCGTTATCAACCGATACAGGTTGTTTTTCTTTTGGGAATACTACCGCCAATACATTATATGTTGCTTCTCTATTGGTGGAAGCGGGCGCGCCGAACAAGGAGCTTAATAAGCTGTTGTTTAGAACAAAAACGAATGCACGCGTCAGTTTGGAAGGTATGCTCGTCTGCGGAATTGAATACAGTTTTGACGGCAAGGTTGCAATCGCTTCCATTACACTCGATATGCTGAAAGCTTCTGATGCCGATGAAGATGATATGGATGATATCGCGGCTATTCCCGGCTCTATCGAGGGTGTTTATGTCGGGATAACAATACGTGAGTTATCATCCGCACATGATTGCAAGGTTTCGGTCAGAACCAGAGCACCTTATGACGCACAAGTGATTTGCTCACATTTCGGCGGCGGCGGGCACAGCCAGGCAGCCGGATTTGTTGCAGAAAAAACGATTGATGAGATTAAGATGGAGTTAATGGAAGTGCTCGGCGAAATGTAAGACAAAAGACAGGGGGACGGTTCATCTGTCTTGTGAAGCTGATAATTGGAGACTATTAAAGTGTTTAGTGGTATTTTAGTAATCGATAAGCCGCGGGATTGGACTTCACATGATGTTGTCGCCAAACTCCGCGGTGCTTTAAAAGTTAAACGGATAGGACACGGCGGTACGCTTGATCCTATGGCAACCGGTGTGTTACCTGTTTTCGTCGGACGTGCCACACGTGCATCAGAGTTTTGTGAGAATGCCGATAAAGAATACTTAGCAGAAATTACGCTTGGTATTGTAACTGATACGCAGGATATTACAGGTAATATCATTAGTGAAAATGAAGTTACAGTATCTCTTGATGACTTAAAAGCTGTTCTCCCCCGCTTTACAGGAGCGCAAAAGCAGATTCCGCCTATGTATTCAGCGATAAAAAAAGACGGAAAAAAACTCTACGAGCTTGCCCGCCGCGGAATTGATGTCCCTCGCGAAGCAAGGGACATTTTTGTGTCAGAGCTGGAAGTGGTTGATTTGTCCACCCTTCGCATCGTATGCTCCAAAGGTACTTATATCCGCACGCTTTGTCATGACATCGGTGCTGCTCTTGGTTGTGGCGGCACATTGTCGGTGCTTCGGCGCACTAGAGCCGGTGCATTCACAATTGATATGGCACACTCTCTCGATGATGCCCTCGCAGCCGCCTTATCCGATACGGTCAGTGACTTGTTGTTGCCTGTTGATAGCATATTTCCGGAATATCCTTCAATATTTCTGGATTACCCCGAAGTCAAAAAAGCTAAAAACGGAGCAGAATGCCGCACACGCGACAGAACAAAAGACGGAAAATACAGAGTCTATGACCCTTACGGCGAGTTTTTGTTGCTGGGTGAAGTAAAAAATAATAAGGTTACGACGATTAAAAGTTTTTTTGAAGTATAGGATTTACTTGAACAACGGGAATTGGAGTTATAATTTTCAATTCCGTAAAGCGTAGGCATGGACGGTAATTCATTGCAGTTAAAATCGGAACCGCACTGTCGCTTGTCATTAGGTTCGGATTTTGAGTGCAGTGTGGAGCGTCCGTCAGTAGAGTACAGGACGTACTCTCTGGCGGTAGGAATTGTAAATTATAACTCCAATTCCCGTTGCGTACATAGAAAAGGAGGAGGATGACTTGAGACGAGCTCTTGCACTTGGTTATTTTGATGGCATTCACACCGGGCATGCCGCACTCATAAAACGTGTTCGTGATATCGGCGATGATACAGGTTTGACTCCTTCGGTTATCACCTTTGATACCCATCCTCGTTCTATGGTTGATGGCAGAGCCGTTCCTCTTATTAACTCGCCGGAAGACAGAGCAGAGATTCTTCGACGCGTTTTCGGTATTGAAGACATTATTTTTCTGCACTTTGATAAGGCTACTGTTTCAATGTCATGGGACAAGTTCATCGATCATCTGTATGATGAGTTTGGTGCAAGGCATCTTGTTGCAGGCAATGACTTTAAGTTCGGGTTCGGTGCAAAAGGCAGCAGTAAGTCACTTGCTGATAAGTGTAACGAAATGGGAATAGGTTGTGATATTATTCCCGATGTCACATATGACGGGATTGTAGTTAGTTCGACATATATACGAAAACTGTTGATGGAGGGTGATATGGAACGGGCAAATGAATTTTTGGGCCACCCCCATGTCCTTACCGACGTTGTCCGCTACGGTTACAAACTTGGAAGAACCCTTAACGCTCCGACAATCAATATGCGTTTTTCGCCGGGAGTGCTAATTCCGGCTTTTGGTGTTTATGCGACAAAGGTTTATCTTGATGAGCACCCCGGTGCTTTGGGCACAGAAAAAATAGGCGTGACGAATATTGGCGTCCGCCCGACGGTTGATAGTTCTGATAATATAACTGCCGAAACCCACATATTGGATTTCCGGCGTAACCTGTACGGTCATAAGGTACGCATCGAATTTTACAGCCGGCTGCGTCCGGAAGTGAAGTTTAGCAATATCGGTGAATTGCAGGAGCAGATAAAGAATGATTGCATGGCCGCAAAAGAGTATTTCAGTCTAAGATAAATGCTTGTTTACTTTTTTTTGTACATCGGCAGGGGTTATTGGTTTTACTATGAAATCGGCGACACCGGCTTCCATGAACTTAACCATTTTATCTTTTGTTATTTTGCTTGTAGTGAAGATAATAGGCGCGAGGTGTCCGGTTGCGCGGATTATTTTTGTAAAAACATAGCTGTTGGTGCCGGGAAGATCCTCATCTATAACGAATAAGTCGGGCTTTGAAGTTTTAAGGTAGTTAAGAGCTGCTTCCGCTGTAGTTACGCCGATGAGCCTGTGTCCGGCATCATGCAGAGCATTTTTAAAGCTATTCATAAACATTGTCATTTTGTTGACAACAAGTACTGTTTTCGCGTCACTTGACGAGCCTTGAGATAACAACTCGACTTCGACAGCAATGTGCTCGGGTGCCTCTGTTTCGTTCACTAGCTCAAGCTCTTTTGGTAAATGCAGCATTTTTATGTCAGCGGACAACATTGACATTGAGGATAGCAGATAATTTATAAAAACCTCCAGCTTTTCATGGTGTATATTATTAAAATCCTTATTTATAGCAATATGACTCCTGCAGTCATCTGCCAGTTCTGACGCATTGATTTTTGTGAGAGATTCTTCAATAACTGTAAGCCATTGCAGGACAAAGACATAGTGTTTTATCTTAATTGAGCCTCGCAAACCATTCTCCTGCGCTTGGAAGCCGGCACAAAAATCATTTAGGATACCAAGATATCCGCTCAAATCCTCATCCGACATTTTTTTAATGATTTCCCTGTCAAACTCGCTTATTGTAAGCAGTTTCTCTTTAATTTTCTCAGGTTCTTTCTCAATAACGTTAAGCGACTCTGTTTCCACAACTTCCAAGTCTTCAAGAACCCTATAGATATCGGCAAAAAACAAATCCAGCGTCGGAACAAAATATTCCACAAAAACCTTGACTCTCGCATGGCGGATATTATTTAAGTCTTTGTTAACGTTTATTTGCTTTTCACATTCTTTTGCAAGCTCATCGGCATGCATTTGAGACAGGCTGCTGCAAATAATTTCCAACCATTGAAAAACTACAGCGTAATCCATTTCCGAAAATGCATGCATCAACTCTTCTCTTTGCAGAGGAAAAGCGGCTGCTGTAACATTTAAAACCTGCATATAGCTGACAAGCTGTGTTTGTGTCATATCTTCAATCGCCTTTGCGTTGATTTCCGAAAGACTAAGCAGCTTCTCTTTCACAATAGCTCCATCATTTACCACGTGAAAACCCTCTTTACCGGTATAGTAATTTCTGATAGGTGCATTTTATCATAACACTGTACTATCTGCAATATGAATAATGTGGTATTAAGCTAAAAATCTTGTTATTATATAATAGATTAGATGATATATAATCAGATTTTGAAAGGTACTTATGGAAAACTATATTTATCCAAACTCACAGCATACATGCGGTGACTCCTGTTACAAAATAATCCGAACGACAAAAAGCGATATTCTCTCCGTAACAGGTTCTGACTCGGCATTATTTGAAGGTGAGTTTGTTCCACACCCGGAAAGTAATCAAGCAGTGATGAACGAGCATAACTCGAGAAAAAAGTGTGATAACGGGAAAGAACATAAAGACAGTAAAGACGCAACTCATAAACTTTGCCCGTTAACTGTTGAAAATTCCAAGATAATAAGAAGACTTTTCGATTTCACGAACCCGAAAAGCTCTAAAGGAAACGATATAACCATCGGTCTTGGAGATAGACTGGGATTAGCGACTGCCGGTCATATCCGTTTGCTTAAAGACTACGATGTCTTCCCTATTTTTGCACAGCAATCGATAAGAGAATTAAACCTCACGGGAAGAACATATGAAGACGTCCTGTCTTCAGCAGTGTGGGCAGTATTTCGCGAGGGCTATAAAAACGGATACGGAGCTGACGGTGACCACTTGAAAACCCGTGAAGAAGTAAAGTACGCTCTCGACTGCGGCTTCACAATGATTACCCTCGACTGCTCCGAACACATCCCGCACGGCTTGGAAGCTGTCGTGAAGTTCACAACAGATATCTACCATGAGCATATCCGGGGTAAAAATATTGATTGTGAGCTTTCAATAGACGAAACGCAAACGGTCACTACGCCGGAGGATCATCTTTTTGTCGCTCAAGCACTAAAAAAATCAGGTGTAGAAATCAGAAGCCTTGCACCTCGATTTTGCGGTGAATTTCAAAAAGGCATAGATTATATTGGCGACGTAAAACAATTCGAGAGAGAATTTAAGAGCCACGTTGAAATCGCTGAAAAATTCGGCTACAAAATCAGTATCCACTCAGGCAGCGACAAGTTTTCAATATTCCCTATAGTGGGAAAATTGACAGGCGGAAAATACCATCTGAAAACAGCAGGTACAAACTGGTTGGAAGCAGTACGTGTAGTTGCAACGACAGACCCTGCATTATATAGAGAAATGCATTTATTTGCACTCGAAAACTTAGAAGAAGCTAGAAAATACTATCACATAACATGCGACCTATCAAAAATAAAACCTCTCGCGGATACCCCCGACATTATGCTTCCTTCATACCTTGATGAAGATAACGCACGTCAGGTATTACACATAACTTATGGCTTGATACTGCAAGCAAAAAAAGAAGATGGAACACCAAGATTCCACGACAGGATCTATAGGGTATTGAGAACACGTGAAGATGAATATACTGATGCACTCGAAAAGCATATTGGTATGCATTTGATTGAACTTGGATTGAAAAGAAAAAAAGCAGTTGGCAACTAAGCGATAAGCTTAATCAGTGTATACTCCTATCCGCCGCCGAAAATATGGATAATCTCCACATTATCATCTACATTTACCGCAGCGGTCAACCATTTGTCCTCTTCAATGACTGATCCATTGATTTTTACGATAATGGCAACAAAATCAAAATTATTCTCTCTCATCAGAGAACCAATAGTCGTCCCCTCTAAATATGGATAGGGACGGTTATTTAGTTGGATTGTTAAGTCGTTCATTGCAAGCACCTCGCAGAGCCTCGAATCAGTCACTCTTTTTTTACTCCTACCTCCAGAGTAAACATCGTGTTTACACTGACGGACACTCCACCGTCCGTGAGTGCTATGTTATAAAGGGTGCTCGACAGAGGCTCGCTTGCGAGACTTTGGACACACTACTATTATAACATGGCAACCGCTTGTCTGTAGCAATTCGAGTTGTGTTGCGAAAAGGTAGAACATCG